>JAKSSN010000131.1 GCA_024403095.1 Oscillospiraceae bacterium | reverse complement strand
CAAAGACCTTACGCTGGTAACCGTGAACAGCAAAAGCGACATTGCAGTGGAAGTCGTGAAAATGCCCCTGCTGCATAAGCTGATCCAGGTATCCGGCACGGTAGACGAGCTGGTTGCCATGGCTGAGACGATCCCCCAAAAGGATAAGGCATATATCCAAACGCTGGTGACCGAAAAAGTCCTGCCGCCCCGCACCCGCGACCGGCTGGCTGCCGCCTATGGCGATACGCTTGTGAATATCAAGCCCGTTCGGCCTGAGGCTGTTGTTGTGGCCGACGGTGAGCAGAGACTTGCCCCCCAGCACGAGGCACCAATTGACGTGCAGTTCCAGCAGTTCTTCATTGACCAGATGGATACCGAGCTGGATGCCCTGCAGGAAAAATTCCTGTATGCGGTGCTTGACCAGCAGCAGAAAGCCTCCGGCAGCTACATTACAGAAGCAAAGAATGTGCCGGATGCGGAAACGGAGGAACTGATCCGCTTCCTGATGAATGAAACCATGGAGGATGCCCAATGAGACCTCATAAACTTACCCTGAACGCCTTTGGCATGTTTGCAAACGAAACGGTGATCCCCTTTGACGAAATGGGGAACGAAGTATACCTGATCGCCGGTGCTACCGGTTCCGGCAAAACCACCATTTTCGATGCCCTGGTCTATGCGCTGTTCGGCACGGCCAGCGGCAGCGGCAGAAGCGGCCTGAATACCGAATCGTTTTACAGCGATTTCTTTTATAAAGAGGATTCGCGCCCGGACCTGAACGTGGAGCTGGAGTTCTCCAATGCCGGCCACCGTTATACGGTGCACCGCAGCATGCGCTGGGGAAAGAGTGGAAAAGCGTCTAAGGCAGAAAAAACATCCTGGCTGGAAGAAAACGGCACCCTGATCGCAACCGGCAGGGGTGAAGAGACAAAGGACGATGTTTCCAAGCGCATCCAGAGCATCCTGGGCCTGAATGCCGACCAGTTCCGCCGCATCATCATGCTTGCCCAGGGTGAATTTCAAAAGTTCCTGCAGGCCGGTTCGGATGTGCGCGGCGAGATCCTTGGAAAGCTGTATAAAAATGAGCGTCAGCAGGACCTGGAAGCCCGCCTGAAGGCGGCAGACAATAAGTTGAAGGAAAAGGAAGAATCCCTTTCAACGGCCATTCGCCAGCGCCTGAATCAGCTGGTGCTTACAGAAGAGCTGCCGGAAGAGACACGCGCGATGCTGCTGCCCGACCATGTGGAATTAACGGCAGCGATTGGAACCATTCTGGCTCGCCAGCAGGAAGCACACAGCGGGCTGCTGCAGGAAATGCAGGATGGAAATGAACTGCTTATGCAGATGAGAGCGACCTACACCAGCGGAGAAAAGCAGAATCAGATGCTTGACCGCCTGAAAAGACAGCAGGAACTGCTGCAGGATCTGGAAGACCGTAAGCCAGCGGTAGAGCAGCTGCGCACAGAACTGCACAAGGCAGAAAGTGCAGAACGTGTGCTGCCAGATGAAACTGCCATGTATACGGCACAAACGGCGCTGAACAGCACGCGGAACGAAATTGCAGGCACGGAAAATGACCTGGCAAAAGCTGGCACACAGCAAGCTGCGCTTCAGAATGCAAAAGACCAGATCCATGGCGAGCTTGACCCCGTGAATATCCGGCTGGAAGGGGAAATCAAGCTTCTGCAGAGCATTATGCCCCAGTACGATGCGCTGGAAGCAGCGCAGATTCGTCTTCAACAAACAAGCCGGTTGCAAATCGAAGCCGAAAGCAATTATAAAACTGCATCTGATACGCAAAAGAGCAGAAGCGAGCGTCTTGAGAAGCTGGATGAGCAGCTGCGCGCCCTTACCGATGCAGGTGAAACTGCAATTAATTTGGCGGAAAAAGAATCCGAAGAGTTGCAGAACCGTGAAACAAAGCTGACTCAGCTGAAAGCGGATATCCGGGGAATCCTGGAATCGGAAGCGAAAGTAAAATCTCTTCAGCAGAAACAGCAGGCACTTCAAATCAGCTTTAATGATGCTGCTGCGGAACATCTGCGCCTGCACACAGCGTTCCTGAACGGCCAGGCAGGCCTTCTGGCAAAGGAACTGGCTGATCAGTTGCAGCAGTCGGAGACTGCCGCCTGCCCGGTGTGCGGTGTTGTGCATACCAAAGCGGATGTACACGGTTTTGCAGTTTATACAGATAATATTCCTTCCAAGGCAGAAGTTGACGCGGCATTTAATGCGCTGAACCGCGCCAAGGACCTGGCCGAAGAGCAGGGCAAAAAACTTGCTGCTGCCGAAAGTGCCCTGGCTGCCGGCCGGAAAGCGGTTCTCAGCATTGCCTCAGACCTGCTGGAAACGGAACAGTGGGACGCAATCAGCGATTTTGCTCTGGTAAATGCCGCAATTGCACTCTGCAAAGAAAAACACCTGCAGGCGGATGCAAAGCTGGAGCAGGAGATTGAGCGCTATAACAAAAAAGAAGCTGCACTCAGCAGCAGGGCGGATCTTGAGCGCGAGCAAAAGGAAGCAGAAACTGTCCTCGAGAGCCTGCGCACTACCATGGAGCAGGCCAAAAACGATGATACGGCAGCGCAGACCGGTGTAGCGAAGATCACAGAACTGCTGAAAGATTACCCGGCCAGCCGCAGCCTTGCAGATGAACGGATCGGCAGCTGCAGAGCGCAGATCAAGCAGAACAATACGGCAATCGGAGCTGCAGATTCTGCCCTGTCAGACTGCGACAATTATATCGCTGCCCTCAGTGGCCAGCTGGATACGCTGAACCGAAATTTCAAGGAACAGCAGGCAGCTGCAGCAGAAGCGGAACGCACTTATTCTGCCAGCATCCGATCCCACGGCTTTGCCGATGAGGCATCATATCATGTGGCGCTGGCACCAGAAGGTACGGTTCTGGATAAGCTTGCTCTGCGCCGCTGGATCGAGAACGCCGAAAGCAGCCTGGAGAGCTTTGATAAACAGTATCAGGATACACTGGCAACCATCCAGACCCTACAGGAGACTGCCGAAGGCATGCAGTATACCGACCTGCAGCAACTGGAGGAGCAGATCCGTCGGCTGGATGCTCACATTACGGCGCTGGATGTTCAGGAGCACACCTTCGATAATGCCCTTAAAACAAACCGGAAGATTCAGGAAGATATTCAGGGCTCCCTTGCCGAACGTGAAAAGATCCTAAAGGTACGCAGGCATGTGCAGCCCATGGCTATGGCCGCAAACGGCAACCTGCCCTTCAGCCGTTATGTGCTGCGCGATTTTTACAGCAACATTGTGGAGCAGGCAAATGTACACCTGCACACCATGACTGACGGCGAATATGCACTGCGGGCGGTGGAGACCGGCGACAAACGAAGAGCGCTTGGCCTGAACCTTACCGTGGAAAACGTTACCACCGGTGTGGAACGCGACACCAACTCGCTCTCCGGCGGCCAGAAATTTGAAGCATCTCTGTCCCTGGCACTTGGCCTTTCGGAAATTGCCCAGATGCAGAGCACCGCAGCCATTCAGATCGACAGCATTTTTATTGACGAAGGCTTTGGCTCGCTGGATGGAGTGCGGCTGGAAAAGGCCATCAAGGTGCTGAACGATATCTCTGCCAACCGCAAGCAGATTGGCATCATTTCTCATGTTGCCCGCCTGGACGATACACTGAACAAAAAACTGCTGGTAAAGCAGGGCGAAAAAGGCAGCAGCGTATCTGTGGTATCGGATACCTGATGCCATAGGGGTTAAACCGATGGACCTGAAGGGAAAACACATTGCATTTGCAGGATATATTCCATTTTGCAACAGTTTAGCTAAATTACTTAAGAGCTGCGGCTGCGAGATTCAGGACCGGCCGGACCTGAGCACAGACTTTATCATCTTCGGTGGAAAGCCAGACAAATACTGCCTTAAAACAGTGAAAGAGAATAAAGCCGCGGGCAAAGTGACTGAAATTATTACACGGGAGGAATCTGAAGACCGCTTCCTGGACCTTTCGGCCAGTGGAAATGAATTCAAAACGCTGCGTGAATATCTTTCGTTCAGGGTGCGTACAGACGGCACGCTTGTAGTGGGTTACGAAGCAAATAATGCTTACCCTCAGTCAGGCTTCCGCTTTGAAGTTGTAAACGGTGCCCCCTGCATCACGCCGCAGGAGGGCAAAAATGTAACCTTCTGCATCCCTTCCCACATTGGAGGAAGGGCCGTAACTGTTGTTTACGCTTTGCCCCAGGCAGACCGGGTCACGGAGCTTCTGCTGCCTGAGACACTGCAGAAGTTGGGCGAGATGCCAAGAATGCTTCAGTCAATTTCTATTCCAGCAAGTATAACGCAGATTAAGCAATATGCATTCAAGAACAGTAAAGAGCTTGCCAAAGTGGAATTTGCAGGCGAGATCCCCGAATTGGGGTTTGAAGCCTTCAGCGGCTGCGGAAAGCTGGCAGATAAAAATGGAAACATAATCATTGGTGACTATTTTTTCGGCTTTGCGAGCCGGAAACTGAAGATTCCAGCCGGCAAGATAAACAGTTTTACTGTGGCTCCGACGC
>JAKSSN010000130.1 GCA_024403095.1 Oscillospiraceae bacterium | reverse complement strand
CCCATGAAGTCAAAAGCAACATTGTTGGGATATTTATCAGCAATTGCTTTAATGGCATCGAACATAGAGCCTTCAAAATAATCAAGGTGCATGGGAACATCACCCATATAGGGTGCCCAGGGCGTTTTGGCAGTAATCATAAGATAATATCTCCTGAAGATTTAAATTCGATATAGGATACAGATATGAGATCCAGCCGGGGAAGTAAGAACCAAACCGGATTCTTTTTATGAAATGCGGCGTTTTTAAAGCACGCTTTCGCAGCTGAAGCAACAAAAAGTATACTACGGTTGAACCATCAAAACAAGAAGAACTGCCTGTATTGTGCATAGTGCATGAAAGAGACTTCAAGCTTTTGAGGAATCTTTCTAGGAAGATAGTGGAATTTCATAAATTAATAGTGTATAATCTGTGAAAAATAATAAATGGGGATGACCAATATGAAAGATGTGTTCCGTATTTTTGTCCTTAATCCGGGTTCAACATCCACAAAAGTGGCACTTTTCGAAAATGATACCTGTGTATATAAGACTTGCGTATACCACGACGCAAATAAATTGCTGACATATCCCACGCTGAATGACCAGCTGAATTACCGCTTAGAAGTAATTGACCAGTACCTGCAGGAAAACGGGATCGATCTTACGGGCATCGATGCTTTTGCAGCCCGCGGCGGCAGCCCTTACAGCATGGAAAGCGGAGCCTATGCCATTAACTGGCAGATCGTGAAAGACACCTATGACATGCGAGGCGGTCTGGATCACGCATCCAACCTGGGCGTACAGCTTGCCTGGGAGCTGAATAAAAAGTACGGCGGAATCATGATTACGGCCGATCCCATCTGCGTGGACGAATATACGGATGTTGCACGTATGACAGGTGTGAAAGGGGTTTACAGAAAATCGCACCTGCATACCCTGAATATGAAAGGAACTGCCCGCCTGCACGCCAAGCTGCATGGTGAAAAATACGAGGAGCGCAACTATATCGTCTGCCATATCGATGGCGGAGTTACCATTGCAGCTCACTGCCACGGCAAGATGATCGACGGTAACGATGGCATTGCCGGCGAAGGCCCCTACACTCCCAGCCGCACGGGCGGTATTCCCGTGAATGAATATACGGAGTATCTGGAGCAGCAGGATAACCTGGATTTTGCAGAGGTAAAAAAGCTTTGTGTTCGTACCGGCGGTTTTATCAGCCATCTGGGTACCTCCAATTCCGACCAGGTACACGCTATGATCGAAGCCGGGGACAAATATGCGGAACTTGTCTGGAACGGTATGATCTATAATATCATCAAAATGATCGGAGCCATGGCAGCGGTGCTTTCCGGCAAGGTGGATGCCATTATCCTCACAGGCGGTCTGATGCGTTTTCCTGAGATCATTCAGCAAATCGAAGCCCAGTGCGGCTGGATCGCTCCCATCTCTGTATATCCGGACGAAGTAGAAAATGAAGTGCTGGCAGACTATGCACTGCAGGTGCTGCGCGGCGAGATCGAAGCGAAAACCTATCCAGGTCATCCCGTATGGCAGGGCTTTGATTTTGAACACTGAAATATGCAAAAAAACAAGCTTCGGGCTTTTGCCGGAGCTTGTTTTTTTGATAAAAAGTGGAAGAGCAGGCTCATGACACCTGCTCCTCCTTTATGAATAGGGGGTTGTGCGCAACTTTACTCAACGTCCTGCAGGGCGTCGTATCCTTCTTCACCGGTGCGTACTTTTACAACGTTTTCAACATCGTAAACAAAAATCTTGCCATCACCGATATGGCCGGTGTAAAGGACTTTCTTTGCGGTTTCAATCACATCGCGTACAGGAACTTTGCTGACCACAATATCAACCTGAACTTTAGGCAGCAGATTTGCTTCCACCTGAACGCCGCGATAATATTCGGGGCGGCCCTGCTGAATTCCACAGCCCATAACGTGGCTGACGGTCATGCCGGTAATGCCAAGTTTCATCATAGCTTCTTTCAGGGCATACAGGCGCTGCTCTTTGCAAACGATCTCAACCTTTGTAAACTTAATAGCGCCTTCTTCAAAGCTGGGAACCTTTTTCACGGGAACTGCTTCAGCAACCGGGGTTTCACCGGAAACAGCAACAATGCCATCATCCGGAGCAAAGCTGGAGTACTTATCAACGGCAACAACAAAATCAGCATAAGCGCTGGGAAGGCCGTGCTCAGAGATGTCCAGGCCGCGGATCTCGTCTTCAGCAGAAGCACGCAGACCATTGGTCTTTTTGATTACAAGGAACGTAATTGTAAGGAAAACAACGGTGTAAAGAGCTACTGTAACAAAACCGAGAATCTGAACACCGAGCAGGGTGAACTTACCGGTGTAGAACAGGCCTTCCAGACCGGCAGGAGCAGAAGGAGCTGCAAACAGTCCGACTGCAATCGTACCCCAAATGCCGTTTGCACAGTGAACACCAACGGCGCCAACAGGGTCGTCGACGTGAGCCTTCGTATCCAAACGAACAACAACTTCTACAACAAGGATACCGGATACAATACCAATGATTGCTGCACCAAGTGCGTCTACAGCATCACAGCCAGCGGTGATGGCAACCAGACCTGCCAAAGAAGCGTTCAGGCACATGGATACATCGGGCTTACCATCTTTCAGCCAGGTGTAGATCATTGTTGTGCAGGTTGCTACTGCAGGGGCAATCGTTGTTGTGAGGAAGATAGAGCTAAGTTCACTGGGGGAGGTGGCAGCAGCACCGTTAAAGCCGTACCAGCCAAGCCAGAGAATAAACACACCCAAAGCACCCAGGGTGATGGAATGGCCGGGAAACGCATTTACCTTAACAACTTTGCCATCTTTGTCGCGAACATATTTGCCAATACGCGGCCCGAGGATAATTGCACCGACCAAAGCAGCAATGCCGCCAACCATGTGGATTGCGCAGGAACCGGCGTAATCATGGAAACCAATTGCGCTCAGCCAGCCGCCACCCCAGATCCAGTGAGCTTCAATGGGATAGATCACCAGTGAAATAACACCGGAATAAATGCAGTAAGCGGAGAACTTGGTACGCTCTGCCATTGCACCCGAAACAATTGTTGCGGTGGTTGCACAGAACACCAGGTTAAACACAAAAGTGGAAGCTCCGGTAAAACCTCCGTCTGCGGGACTGGCGATAAAATCTTTAAAATGCAGGAACAGGTCCATGTTCGGGATGCCGACCAGGCCAAACAGAGCATCCTCGCCCATCATCAGGCCGTAGCCAAGCAGAGTAAATACTACGGTGCCAATGCAGAAGTCCATCAGGTTTTTCATAATGATGTTGCCGGCATTTTTTGCACGAGTAAAACCGGTTTCCACCATTGCAAAACCAGCCTGCATCCAGAACACCAATGCAGCACCAATCAAGTACCAGAATTCAACAGTCATTTTTGTTCATCTCCTATATTTTTTACAAAAGGCAAAGGCGCCTCGGATCTGTGATCCAAGACGCCTTTGCCTTAATGCGGCCGTATCTTACTGCGAAAATATTAAGTTGTAAAATACCGGTCAACTATACACAAAATACAGAAAAGATATGAAAACAGAGATTAAATATAGAAATCGTATTAAATATTCAAATGCTGAATAAAAAACACCGCATCAGTTTGTGTATTGTGCACGAACAGATGCGGTGTAAATCGCGTGATGATTCAGTGAAGATCTTTATTCTTCTCTACAGCAGCAATTACTGCATCCATTACGGCTCCGCGCATACCCTTTTCTTCCAGCGTGCGAACGCCCTGAATGGTAGTTCCGCCAGGGGAGCATACAGCATCTTTCAGCTGGCCGGGATGCAGTCCCTCTTCCAGCATCAGTTTTGCGGTGCCGGCTACCGTCTGGGCAGCAAATTCAAGTGCCTGCTTGCGGGGAAGGCCGCATGCAACGCCACCGTCAGCCATTGCTTCAATAAACAGGGCAACAAAAGCCGGGCCGCAGCCGGATACGCCGCTGCCTGCATCGATCAGTTTTTCATCCAGCTTGGAAAAACGGCCGGATGCAGCCATCAGGGCAAGGAATTCCTCTTCCTGGGCAGCAGTAACGGCTGCATTGCAGGAATAAAGGATCATTCCTTCTCCCACTGCAGCGGGGGTATTGGGCATGATACGAATGATGGGGTATTCCTTTTCCAGCAGGTCGCAGATCCGGCTGATGGGAGTACCGGCAGCCATGCTTACCAGAACTACATCGTTTCTGGCAGCTAGCACATCCTTTACAGACTTCAGCATGTCAGCGAGCATTTGGGGCTTTACGCCCAGAAACAGGTAATCGGCCTCTGCAGCGGCAGCGGCATTGTCCGTTACGGTTCCGCCAATCAGGTCTGCCAAGGCGGCAGCCTTCTCCGGGTGGCGGTTTGCCAGAAGCAGTTTGCAGTTGGGATTCTTGGAAGCTGCACGCGCCAGTGCGCCGCCCATATTGCCGGTTCCTATAAAGCCTATCTTTTTCATAGTATTTGTCATCTCCTGAGTTTCAGATTATCTCATATTATAGCGATATCTTTATCAGATTCAACAAAATTCTGAAGTTTTCAGCATGTGTCAAA
>JAKSSN010000013.1 GCA_024403095.1 Oscillospiraceae bacterium | reverse complement strand
TTACTACCAAATTACTCACAAATTACGTATGGAAAGCAGCTTGTTTCCCGTGTGAAATCAAAATCCCTGTGCAGCTTAATCCATCTGCACAGGGATTTTGTATAAAATTATCTAATATCAGATTCCAAGCAGGTCGCTGAAGACCTTCAGAGCACCGGTGGTCTCGTGGGCGAGAACACGCTTGGCAAGGACCTTGCCGAGCTGAACGCCTTCCTGGTCAAAGCTGTTCAGGTTCCATACAAAGCCCTGGAACATAACTTTGTTTTCAAAGTGAGCAAGAAGTGCACCCAGAGCTTCAGGAGTGAGCTGTTCACCGATGATGATGCTGGAAGGACGGTTGCCTGCAAAATACTTGTTGCGGTTGTCGTCTTCTTTGCCGCAGGCAAAAGCCATGATCTGTGCGGCAACGTTGGCGCAGAGCTTCTGCTGGCTGGTGCTGTTCTGAATCACAACATCCATACCGGCCTGGTTGTTTTTAAAGCCAACAAACTGCAGAGGAATGATATCGGTACCCTGGTGCAGCAGCTGGTAGAAGGAGTGCTGGCCGTTTGTGCCCGGCTCGCCAAAGATCACAGGGCCGGTTACATAGTCAACGGGCTCGCCAAAGCGGTTTACGCTCTTGCCGTTGGATTCCATATCAAGCTGCTGAAGGTGAGCAGGGAAGCGGCTGAGTGCCTGAGAATAGGGCAGAACAGCAGTGGCGGAGTAGCCAAGGAAGTTGCGCTCGTAAACACCAATCAGAGCATCGAGCATATCGGGGTTGGAAAGAAGGTCGGTGTTGCGGGCCAGTTTATCTTCTTCTGCAGCACCGTTGAGGAAGCGGGCAAACACATCAGAGCCGAATGCAAGGCTGAGAACAGCACCGCCGACAGCGGAAGTGGAGGAGTATCTGCCGCCAATGTAATCGTCCATAAAAAATGCGGCAAGATAATCGCTGCTCTTGGCAAGGGGACTGGTCTCGCTGGTAACAGCAACCATATGCTTGGAAGCATCAAGACCGGCGTTGGCCAGTGCATCCTTTACGAAGGATTCATTGGTAAGGGTCTCCAGTGTGGTGCCGGATTTGGAAACCAGAATGAACAGGGAGTGAGCGACATCAATGCTCTTGAGAACTGCAGCTGCATCGTCGGGGTCTACGTTGCTGATGAAACGTGCTTCCATTTTAAAGCAGCCGTTGTTCTTTGCCCAGTTTTCGAGAGCAAGGTACATGGCGCGGGGGCCAAGGTCGCTGCCGCCGATACCGATCTGAACAACGGTGGTGAATTTTTCGCCGGCTGCGTTTGCAATCTCGCCGGAATGCACCTTGGCAACAAAGTCGTTGATCTTTGCCTGCTGAGCAGCATAGAATTCACGCTTATTCACGCCGTCGGCAATCACATCGCTGCCAAGCTGGCCGCGGGTGAGCTGGTGAAGAACAAGGCGCTTCTCGCCGGTGTTGATCATTTCGCCGTTATACAGAGCAGCATACTTTTCAGTAAGCTGAGCTTCGTCTGCAAGCTGTGCAAGAACCTTAAGCGTATCAGCGTCAACTGCCTTTGCAGCATAGTTGAAAGCAAGGCCGCCGGCCATGGGAACGGAATATTCGGCAGCGCGTTTTGCACCGTTTTCACCGCTCATTTCTTTAACAAGGTCAACCTTATTCAGCGCATTCAGGGCCTTGTAGGACTCCAGTGCATCAAAATTAGTCCAACGGATCATGTGATTCCTCCAATAGAAATATTCATACAACAAATAATTTGTATTTTGTGTATTTTATCTCATTCAAATGGGGATTTCAACTGCTAATAGCAGATATTAATATGCACAAAGAAAAACAGCGATTTCAGGCCATATATAGCGGCATTGTATCCTGCTTTGCTGCCCGGGCAGGGGAAAGGAATTTCAATTGAAATCCGGCTGCAGATATGCTATGTTTATAATGATTAAGAATGTTTAGTCAGAGCATGTGAGGAACCTGATTTATGATAGAAAATACAATTGCAGTGGAACGGATGGAAGATGTGATCAGCGTTTTTGGCTCGTTTGATCAGAATCTTCGTATTATTGAGGAAGCACTTGGCGTTAAGCTGACCGACCGCGATGATAAGATCCATATCATCGGCGAAGATGACAGCGTGCTTACGGCGGAAAAGGCCATCAACGGCCTGCTTACTCTTGCCTCGCGCGGGGAGAACATTACCGAGCAGAATGTTCGCTATATTCTTAAGCTTGTGAGCGAGGGCAAGGAAAAACGCATCGAAGAGCTGGCCAGCGATGTGATCTGCGTTACGGCAAAGGGAAAGCCCATTAAGGCAAAAACCATTGGCCAGCGCGATTATTGCGAAGCGATTGCAAAGAACACGATCACCCTTGGAATTGGCCCTGCGGGCACCGGCAAGACCTATCTGGCTGTTGCGGCTGCAGTGAATGCCTTTCGTGCCGAGCAGGTGAACCGCATTATTCTTACCCGCCCGGCAGTGGAAGCAGGCGAGCGGCTTGGTTTTCTTCCCGGCGATCTGCAGAGCAAGGTGGACCCGTATCTGCGCCCGCTGTATGATGCATTGTTCGATATGCTTGGCCCCGACACCTACCAGAAATATCTGGAACGCGGCAACATTGAGGTCGCCCCGCTGGCATATATGCGCGGCCGTACCCTGGACGACAGCTTTATTATTCTGGACGAGGCCCAGAATACTTCCCGGGAGCAGATGAAAATGTTCCTGACCCGAATCGGCTTTGGCAGCAAGGTGGTTATTACCGGCGATATTACGCAGATCGACCTTCCCGAGGATAAAGTGAGTGGACTTAAAGTGGCCATGAAGGTCCTGGACGGGATCGAGGACATTGCTATCTGCAAACTGACGGGCGCAGATGTTGTGCGCCACCGCCTGGTGCAGAAAATTATTGAGGCCTATGAGGATTACGATAAAAAGAACCCGCCGGTAAAGGAAAATGCTGCCGGCCCGAAACACAAATACAAAAGGAAAACAGTATGACACACGAAATATATATCAGCCGGGACGTGGATGATCTTGGCTTTGAAAACGCGGAAGAGCTGATCAGCAAGGCGGTGAACATGGCGCTGGATGCGGAAAATGTTACCGTTCCCTGCCTGATCGACGCGGTTCTTACCGATAACGAGGGAATTCGCGCCACAAACCGGGAGTTCCGGCAGGTGGACGCGGCGACTGATGTTCTTTCGTTTCCGTTTAACGAATTGGAACCCGGCAAGTTTGATCCCGCTCTTTGCGACCGCGACCCCGAGACCGGCGCCATCCTGCTGGGCGACATGATGATCTCTGTGCCGCGCTGCAAAGAACAGGGCGAGGAATTCGGCCACGGGTTTGAGCGGGAGATCATGTATCTTACCGTGCATTCGGTACTGCACCTGCTGGGGTACGACCACCTGGATGAGGGGCCCATGAAAAAACAGATGCGCGAGCGCGAGAAAATGATAATGGGGGATAAGGACTGATGACTAAATCTGCAATGATCACCGTTTGCGGACGGCCGAATGTTGGAAAATCTACACTTACGAACACGCTGGTGGGAGAGAAGGTTGCCATCGTAAGCGATAAGCCTCAAACCACCCGCAACCGCATTACCGCAATTATCAGCCGCGGCGATACCCAGTTTGTGCTGATGGACACCCCGGGCTTTCATAAACCGCGTACCCGTCTGGGCGATTACATGGTGAATGTGGTGAAGGAAAGCGTGGCGGATGTGGATGTGGTGATCCTTATGGTTGAACCGGTCGCATCCATTGGCCCGCAGGAAGAGGCACTTCTGCAGCGCCTGCAGCAGAGCGGCTCTCCCGCATTGCTGGTTATTAACAAAATTGACACGGTGGAAAAGACCCGCCTGCTGGAAGTGATCGCTCTGTATTCCCAAGCATATGAATTTGACGCTGTGATTCCGCTCTCTGCCCGTACCGGGGAAGGCGTGGATTCGCTGCTGGAAGAGCTGGATAAGTACGCAGTGGAAGCGCCGCACTTCTTCCCGGATGATATGATCACCGACCAGCCGGAGCGCCAGATCTGCGCAGAGCTTGTGCGCGAAAAGCTGCTGCTGTGCCTTGCAAAGGAGATCCCTCACGGTACTGCCGTTGAGGTTACCAAGTTCCACGAGCGGGAAGACAGCGAGATCATTGATATTGACGTTACCATTTATTGCGAAAAGGCAAGCCATAAGGGAATTATCATCGGCAAAAAGGGCGCTATGCTGAAAAAGATCGGCGAGCTTTCCCGTGCTGACCTGGAAGAGTTCCTTGGCGCAAAGGTGTTCCTGCAGACCTGGGTGAAGGTGAAGGAAAACTGGCGTGATTCTGATGTGCTTTTGCGCAACTTTGGATTTGTGGAAGAGTAATGCTTACGGAAACAACAGGCTTTGTTCTGCGTGAGGTTACCTATAAAGAATCGGACCGTATGCTTACCCTGCTTACAGAAAAGCTGGGCAAGGTAACGGTAAAGGCGCAGGGCGCGCTTCGAAAGAACAGCAAGTTTGGAGCCGCGACCCAGCAGCTGACCTATTCGGAATTTGCCCTGCGTGAGTTTAATGGCCGCCTTACCGTTGCCGAAGCAAGCGTGAAGGAACCATTTTCCGGAATACGGATGGACATTGAAAAATTATCGCTTGCCAGCTATTTTTCGGAATGCATCTCCACGCTCTGCCCGGATAACGAACCTGTGCCGGAGCTGCTGCAGCTGCTGCTGAATTCGGTATACGCGCTTTCCATGGATCTTTACTCCAATTCACTGGTAAAAGCAGCATTTGAATTGCGGCTTGCAAGCCTTTCGGGCTACTGCCCACAGCTGGATGGGTGTGAAAAATGCGGCCGCCAGGTGGAGGGAGCCTATCTGCTTTCGCTTCCGATGGGGGCCATTTTCTGCCCGGACTGCTGCCCCTCGGCCGAAGCGGTTCGGCTGGATGCGGATGCCCTTCGTGCAGCAAGGCATATTATCTCAGCTCCGGCAAAACGGATGTTTCCCACTCCGCCCACAGAGGATTCGCTGCACCGCCTGCAGAAGGCAGCGGAGCGCTATTTCCTTTATCATATGGATACAGACTTTTCCACGTTGGATTATTATAAGTCACTATTAAAACTGAAGAATCTGAACGACAAACATGAACTTTAAAGAAAAATCTCTACATACAATTGAATTGCCTGCAGTTCTGCAGATGCTTGCGGACCAGACGGTGACTGAAACTGCAAAAGAAGATGCGCTTCATCTTCTTCCTTCGGCCGACAGGGCAGAGGTGAATCGCCGCCTTTCCGAGACGACTGCGGCAAAAAACATGATGGTCGTAAAAGGATCTCCCACGCTATCCGGCGTTAGAGATATTCGGCCGTCACTGGCTCGTGCCGACCTGGGGGGCTCGCTGAATACCCGCGAGCTGCTGGATATTGCGCGTGTGCTGCAATGCGCAAGGCTGGTAAAAGGTTACATTGCAGATGAAAAAACCTCCGGGACCTGCATTGATTATCTGTTCCATGCACTCAGCTATAACCGCCACCTGGAGGAAAAGATCACAACCTCCATTCTTGGCGAGGAGGAAATTGCCGACAGTGCTTCGCCGGAGCTTGCCAATATTCGCAGAAAGATGCGTGCGGCTTCCGCATCGGCCAGAGATGCGCTGCAGAGGATCATCTCCTCTCCCGCTTATTCCAAAGCGCTTCAGGAACAGATCATTACCATGCGTTCCGACCGCTATGTGGTTCCTGTAAAGGCAGAATATAAGGGCAGTGTGCCCGGCCTTGTGCATGATGTGTCCTCCTCCGGAATGACGCTGTTTGTGGAACCAATGGGGGCCGTAAAGGCAAATAACGAGCTGCGCGAACTTGCGGCAAAGGAAAAAATGGAGATCGAGCGCATTCTTGCGGAGCTTTCGGCAGATTGTGCTGCCGAGCGCCGGAATATCGATTCGGATTACTCGATCCTGATTCGCCTTGACCTGATTTTTGCAAAGGCAAAGCTTTCCTATAAGCTGAACTGCACCGAAGCAGTGCTGAATGAGAACAACATTGTTCTGCGCAAGGCGCGGCATCCTTTGCTTGACCAGGCAAAGGCAGTCCCTATCAGCCTGGAGCTTGGCAAGGATTATAAAACGCTTGTGATCACCGGCCCCAATACAGGCGGCAAAACCGTAAGCCTGAAAACGATCGGTCTGCTTGCCGCCATGAACCAGTGCGGCCTGCATATCCCCGCCGGAGACGGCAGTGAGCTGCCTGTGTTTGGCGAGATCCTGGCAGATATCGGCGATGAGCAGAGTATTGAGCAGAACCTTTCCACTTTCTCGGCTCACATGGCAAACATTGTGAATATTATTGCAGAGTGCGGCGAGCGCTCCCTTGTGCTGTTTGACGAGCTGGGAGCGGGAACCGACCCAACCGAGGGTGCAGCGCTTGCCATCTCGATTATTGAGTATGTGCATTCGCAGGGCGCTGTAATTGCGGCAACTACGCACTATGCCGAGCTTAAGGTTTATGCAACAAACGAACCGGAGGTGCAGAACGCATCCTGCGAGTTTGATGTGGAAACACTGCAGCCCACCTACCGCCTGCTGGTAGGTATCCCCGGTAAATCCAACGCATTTGCAATATCCAAACGCCTTGGCCTGGACGATTCCATTATTCACGAAGCACAAAAGCGCATCGGCACAGAAAACCGCAGCTTTGAGGCAACCATTGAAAAACTGGAGCAGACCCGCCTGAAGCTGGAAAATGACCGGGATGAAATTGCCAGAAAGCTGCGTGAAGCAGAGGAGAACGCCAAAAAGTCGGCGTTCCTGCGTGCAGAGCTGGAAGTTCGGCTTGAAAAATCCGACCTGAAAGCAAAGCGGGAAGCGGAGCGGATCATTGAGGATGCCAGACGCACGGCGGATGAAGTGTTTGCGGAACTGGATGAAATGCGGCGCAAAAAGAACAGCGAAGATAATATACAGCGTGTGAACGAGGCACGGAGCGAGCTCCGCCACCGGCTGAACCTTGCGCAGGATAATCTTCACAGCAGCGCTGCAGCTGAGACAGAACCCGAGGCAGAAAACCAGCGCCCCGTGAAGGCCGGCGACACGGTAAAGATCCGTTCTATGGGCATGAAAGCAGAAGTGATTTCGGTGGCAGCTGACGGAACTCTTTCTCTGCGGGCCGGTATTATGACGGTAACTGCCCAGCAAAATGATGTGCAGCTCATCAGCGAAGCCCCCAAGAAACAGAAGAAACTGACTTCAACCGGAACTCAGCTGCGCAGCAGCATTGCATCTGAGATCGATCTGCGAGGCATGGATTCCATTGACGCAGTGAATACTGCGGAGCAGTTCATCGATGCTGCTGTAATGGGCAAGCTGAAAAGTGTTGTTTTGATCCACGGTAAGGGAACCGGCGCCCTTCGCGCAGCGATCCATTCCATGCTGAAAATGAATAAATGCGTGAAGAGCTATCGCCTTGGTCGTTATGGTGAAGGGGAAACGGGTGTTACTATCGTCGAATTGAAGTAAAAATATGGTGTCTCCCCAAAGTTGGGTTGTTTAATAAGCTGAAATCTTTATTTTTTGGTTGACTTGACAGGCAAAATTTGCTAATTTATTGCCGTACATTTTGTACATCTTTTAATTATAGGGAGTGGCAAAAATGATTACCAAGGAAGTAGTTATCAACAATTCTGTTGGTCTGCATGCAAGACCTGCAACGTTCTTCATCCAGAAGGCAAACGAGTTTAAGAGCAGCATCTGGGTTGAAAAGGAAGAGCGCCGCGTTAATGCAAAGAGCCTTCTGGGCGTGCTTTCCCTCGGCATTGTCAAGGGAACTGCTATTACTCTGATTGCAGATGGTGCAGATGAGGATGCAGCAATTGCAACTCTTACCACCATGATCGACTCTGACTTCTCAGAGTAATTTCCAAATTTTATAATAATTCAAAAAGGGACGTGCTTTGCACGTCCCTTTTTGAAGCATGGAGATAGAAGAATGGAACCAAAAAAGATAGGGATCCTTGAAATGCTGCTTTGTGCAGCGCTTTGGAGCATTGGCGGCCTGTTTATTAAACTTCTTCCATGGAACGGGTTTGTGGTTGCCTCTCTTCGCAGCCTGGTTGCAGGGCTTACGATGTTCTGCTACATCAAGCTGAAAAAATACCACGTGATCCTGAACAAAAAAACATTATTGACTGGCTTTTTTACGGGCCTGGTCTATCTTTGCTTTACCTGTGCCAATAAGCTTACCACATCAGCAAATGCAATTGTGCTGCAGTTTATGTCGCCTGTGTTTATTGTGGTGTTTTCTGCACTGCTTTATAAAAAAGCACCAAGAAAAAAAGATATCATTGTGATCCTGGCGGTTCTTGCAGGCCTTGTCTTTTTTGCCATGGACGGCTTAAAAGCCGGGCATCTTTTTGGTGATCTGGTTGCGGTTCTTGCCGGCCTGTTTATGGCACTTATGTTTATTCTGGTTGGCGAGAGCCCGATTCAGGAGCGCTTTTCCGGCATCCTGCTGGGTCAGCTGACTACTTTCATTCTGGGTCTGCCCTTTGTTTTTACAACGCACCCTGTTTTTTCCGGCCAGACCATTCTTTATTTGATGGTTCTTGGCGTTGTTCAGCTGGGCATTGCTTATTGCCTGTATGTGGAAGCTTCCAAAACCTGCCCGCCGCTGGCCTGCTGCCTGCTGGGGGTTGTTGAACCCTTGCTGAACCCGGTTTGGGTGCTGCTGTTCTATGGAGAAAAGCCGGGCACTCTTGCTTTGGTGGGCTGCGCTGCAATTATCATATCAGTCACCTGGTGGCTGGTGAGTGATTCAAGGAAAGCGGAATAATGGCGGAAAAGAATCCTTTATTACCAGAGCTGCTGCAAAAGGCAGAAAATCTTCCGCTTTTACCCGGCGTATATATGATGCTGGATAAGAAAAGCGAAATCATCTATGTTGGCAAAGCAAAAAAGCTGCGCAATCGCGTGAGCAGCTATTTTCATGGCGACCATTTGCCTAAGGTATCCGCAATGATCGAAAAGGTGAATGATTTTCACGTGATCATTGCCGCAAGCGAATTCGAGGCACTGGTTCTTGAAAATTCGCTGATCAAACGCCATAAACCCCACTATAATATTCTGCTGAAGGACGACAAGGGTTACCCTTATATTCGCATCGACCGCAGGCAGGAATACCCCACAATCAGCGTTTCTGCCCGCAGCTTAAAGGACGGCGCATCCTATTACGGGCCATTTGGAACGCGTAAGCAGACCTTTGAAATTATAGCGGAGTTAAAAAAAGCACTGCTGCTCCCTGACTGCAGCAGAAAATTTCCCCGCGATATCGGCAAAGAACGCCCCTGCCTGAACTACCAGATGAACCAGTGCGCCGGTTGGTGCAGGCCACAGAAAACTGCGGATGAATACCGCGAACTGATTGAGCTTGTGGTTAAAATGCTCACCGGGCACAGCAGCGAACTGGTTTCTGATTTAAAAAAGCAGATCGAAGCTGCAGCAGAGGAACTGAATTTTGAACTTGCTGCACAGCTGCGCGACCGTATGCTTGCCCTGGAACGGGTGACCAACCGGCAAAAGGTAGTTTCAACGGCAATGGCGGATACGGATGCCCTTGGCTTTTTCCGCAGTTCACCCAGCTGCCTTGCAGTGCTGCATTTTGTGAACGGCGACCTTGTGGGCAAGGATGCCGAACTGTTTGCCGAACCGGTGGAAGAAGATCCTGAAGCCCTTTCCGAAATGATTCAGCAGTATTATACCGGGCACAGAGGCGGGTGGCCAAAATCCATTTTAGTGCCGTTTGACCTGGACGACCGGGAAAATCTGGAGCAAATGCTGAGTGAACTTTCCGGCCGCCGTATTTATATCGAACGGCCGCAGCGCGGCGACCGTGCCTCGCTGGTGCGCAGTGCAGCTGCCAATGCGAGAGAAGAAGTTTTGCGCCGTCTTTCCGAGCAGGAGAAGGGGAGAACGGTCCTTTCACTGCTGCAGCGCACCTTGGGGCTGGAACAGCTGCCTGTGCGAATCGAGGCCTATGATATTTCCAACCTTGGCAGCAAGGGAATCGTATCGGCGATGACAGTGTTTGAGGATGCAAAACCGAAAAAATCTGCTTACCGCAAATTCCGCATTCGGGATCTGGACGGCCCCGATGATTACCAGAGCATGTACCAGACCATCTGCCGCCGCGTTGACCGGTTCCTGAACGGAGATGAGGCTTTCTCGCCCTTGCCGGACCTGTTCCTGATCGATGGTGGCAGCACCCATGCAGCAACGGCTGAAAGGGCTTTGCAGGAGAGAGGGCTGAGGGTTCCTGTGCTGGGAATGGTAAAAGATGATCGCCATCGAACCAGGGCACTGATCAATTCTGCCGGAAAAGAAGTGGACATTCGAGCCAATCAGGCTTTATTCAGCTTTATTGGCATGATGCAGGAGGAGACACACCGCACAGCCATCACATATCAGAAACAGCTGAGAAAAGAATCTTTCCAGTCAGAGCTGGATTCCATCCCAGGGATCGGGGAACGGCGCCGACAGGATCTTTTAAAGGCATTTAAATCCGCTGATGCGATCCGAAACGCTTCGGTGGAACAGCTGCAGCTTGTGCTGCCAAAGAAAACAGCACAGGAAGTGTTTTATTATTTTCATCGATCACAGGAGAATTAAAAATGAGAGTTGTATCCGGCTCGGCCAGAGGTAAACGGCTGAAGACCCCTGAAAATTATGATATTCGCCCTACTACCGATAATGTTAAGGAATCGATTTTTAACATCATACAGTTTGATATCGAAGGACGCAGAGTTCTTGACCTTTTTGCAGGCACGGGTCAGATGGGCATAGAGGCTCTGAGCCGCGGTGCGGCGGAGGTCGTGTTCGTGGATGCATCCAAAGAAGCCGTTAAGATCGTGAAGGATAACCTGAAGACCTGCGGAATGAGTGCACCGGTCCTTCAGTGCGATGCACTTTCCTATTTGAAAAACTGCGGCAAATTCGACCTGATTTTTGTGGATCCTCCTTATGATTCCGGCCTTTATCAGCCGGTTCTGGAGCAGATTAATGCGGTTGACATATGTAATGAAGGTGGTATAATCATGTGCGAATGCCGCGCAAATTATGCCCTTCCCGAGGTACAGGAGCCATATTCTGTGGCAAAGGAATACCGTTACGGAAAGGTAAAACTTTGTAAAATCGTTAGGAAATAAATCATGAGCGTTGCGATCTGTCCCGGAAGCTTCGATCCAATTACTTTGGGTCATTTGAATATTATCCGCCGTGCCTCCAAAATATTTGATCATGTAATCGTATGCATTCTTTATAACTCCAGCAAAACCTCACCTATGTTTACGCTGGAAGAACGCGCCGATATGGTCCGCCGGTCCGTATCCCGTTATCCCAACGTGGAAGTTGCTGTTTCTGACGAGCTTTTGGCAGAATATGCCAAAAAGATCGAGGGTGCAGTGATCGTAAAGGGGCTGCGAGCCGCCTCCGATTTTGAATATGAGTTTCAGATGAATCTGATCAACAAGCACATTAATCCCGCACTGGAGACTATGTTCCTTACCGCGGATGGCAAGTATACGTTTTTAAGCTCTTCTATGGTGCGCGAGATGGCTATGTACGAAGCAAATCTTGATGGGCTGGTTCCCAACGAGATCAAGCAGGATATCATCCAAAAAGCACAGGTCTGGAGAAAGAAAAATGGATAACGAAAAGAATATAATTGAACTGCTTGATGTTCTTTACGGCATGGTAACTGAGGCATGGGGCGTTCCTTTGGGTAATGACAAGTGCATCATCGAGCGCGAGAAGGCGGTTGAGATCATTAACGATATTAAAGCCGCACTTCCCACGGAACTTGCCGAGGCAAAGCGCCTTGTTGCTGCAAGGGATGAATTTATCGGCAATGCCAAGCGCGAGGCTGAGGCTATGCGCAAAACCGCAGAGGACAAGGCCAGAGCTATGGTTGAAGAGCAGGCAGTTGTGCGCGAAGCACGCGCATTCAGTTCCGAGATGATCGCCTCCGCCGAGGCAAAGAGCCGCAATCTTCGCCGTTCTGCCGGCGAATATGTTGACCAGATCATGCGTCAGGCCGAGGAAACCCTTCAGGCTGCTCTTTCCACCATGAAAGCAACTCACCAGACGTTCCAGGGAGCCATGCCCAGTGTGCCCCAGAGCGCTGAGGAGAACGAACCGGAAAACGAAGAATAAATAAAGGATCAAACGAGCTTGCGCTTTTGCGCCGGCTCGTTTGTTTGGTAATGCCCATGATTCGACTGGATAAATATCTTTGCGACGCGGGAATTGGATCCCGAAAAGAAATAAAGGAATATATACGTTCCGGCAGAGTGTGTGTAAACGGAATTCCCGCGCGTAAGCCGGAAGATAAGCTTGACCCGGAAAAAGATGCAGTAAGCTTTGACGGGAAAAGCATAGGCTATGAACAGTTTCATTATTTTATGATGAATAAACCGGCTGGCATCCTTAGCGCAACCGAGGACCGTAAGCAGCCCACCGTAATCGACCTGATGCAGGCCGAGCACCGCCGAATGGAGCTGTTCCCGGTTGGCAGACTGGATAAGGACACCACCGGCATGCTGATCCTAACGGACGATGGAGAATTTGCCCACCGGGTGATCTCACCAAAATCCGGCGTTAAAAAAAGATATTATGCCCTTGTTGATGGAATTCCCGATGAAAAAGATGCAGAAGCATTTCGCTCCGGCATAAAGCTTGGTGAGAATCTGCAGTGCCTGCCGGCAGAGCTTGAACTGCTGGGCGGCAGCGAAGTGATCGTAACGGTGGAAGAGGGAAAGTTCCATCAGGTTAAGCGGATGCTAGCCGCCTGCGGAAAACCGGTTCTTCAGCTGAAGCGGATTTCTACCGGGGCTGTGGCGCTTGACCCGCACCTGAAGGAAGGCGAGTACCGGGTGATGACAGCAGAGGAATTGAAGCAGATATTTGTTCAAGTTGACAAACAGTTTTGGATGAAGTAAACAGGTTTTTAACAAATTTAATAGTTCAACATAAAAAATTAACAAAAACCAGGCAGTAAAACTATTGAATATTACATAAAGTTGCTGTATTATATAGCTCAGATTGAGAGAAACTTATTTGCTTTATACAAAGAAAATAGGAGGAGCGGCGTTATGTCCAGCAGAATTTTTCAGAATGTGATTATTCAGATGAAAGATTCCGTCGACCGGACGGTTGGGGTTGTTGATAATCAGGGGTATGTAATTGCATGCAGCGAACTGGTTATGATCGGCTCCCGGCTCGAGGATTTTCGGGCCATCGATTTTGATAATCCCTACAGGCCGGTAACTACTGCTGCTCGTACGTTCTGCCCGCTGCAGTCCGGAAGTTCCCGCTTCGATTACGTTGCCTTTGTGGAGGGCAGCGATAAGATCTCTGGCACGATCTGCGCGGTTGCTGCTGTTGCATTTAACGAAGCAAAGAACAACTACGAGGAAAAGCACAATAAAACTGCCTTTGTCAAAAATATTATTTCCGATAATATCCTGCCGGGCGATGTTTATGTGCGCGCCAAAGAGCTGCATTTCTCTACGGACGAGGCAAGAACCGTTATGGTCGTCCGCCAGATGGAGAGCGAGGACATTTCTGCTTCCGAAGTGATCCAGGCTCTGTTTCCCGACCGCCAGAAGGACTTTGTTATTAACATCAACGAAACGGATGTGGTCGTGGTCCTTTCCATTGGCAGCAGCGAATCCTATGACGAAGTATTCCGTATAGCAAATGAGATTTTGGATGCATTGAAAAAAGAGCTGGGTGCCCGCTGCGTAATCGGCATCAGCACCGAAGCCCGCCATCTCCGCGATCTGGCCGACCGCTACAAAGAAGCACAGATCGCCATTGATGTGGGCCGGATCTTCGACTCGGAGAAGAATATTGTTACTTACGAAAATCTGGGTCTTGGCCGTATTATCTACCAGCTGCCCACCACTCTGTGTGAAATGTTCCTGAACGAAGTGTTTAAGAAGAATCCCATCGAAACTTTGGACGAGGATACGCTTGAGACGATCAACCGCTTCTTCGAAAACAACCTTAACGTATCCGAAACCTCGCGTAAGCTTTACGTTCACAGAAACACTTTGGTTTACCGCCTGGAAAAAATTAAAAAGCTTACCGGCCTTGACCTTAGAGAATTTGACCACGCAATTGTATTTAAAGTTGCAATGATGGTTAAGCAGTATCTTGATTCTATTGGCAAGCTTGCGCACTGAAACGAAAGGAATGGTCACAGCTTAGTATGATCAAAATGAAAAATGTCAGAATGACATATGCCAACAGCGATGTTGAAGCTCTGAATGGCGTGGATCTGACAATTAACGACGGGGAATTCGTTTTTCTGGTAGGGCCATCCGGCTCCGGAAAAACAACAATAATGAAGCTGATCACCGGCGAGATCCGGGCAACCTCCGGCCAGGTAAACGTGAACGATTTTGATATGGTTCACATTCGGCGCAGCAAGCTGCCGAAGATGAGACGCACGCTTGGCGTGGTGTTCCAGGATTTCCGCCTGATCGATAACATGAACGTTTACGATAACGTTGCCTTCGCTATGCGAGTGGTTGGCGCACGGCGCAGAGATATCCGCACCCGTGTTCCTTATGTGCTTGAACTGGTTGGTCTTGAGGGCCGCGAGAAGCGCATGCCGAACGAGCTTTCCGGCGGCGAGCAGCAGCGTGTTGCAATTGCACGTGCGCTTGTGAACAATCCGCGCCTGATCGTAGCGGATGAGCCCACCGGCAACCTTGACCCGGTCAGAAGCCTTGAGCTTATGCTCCTTTTTGAAAAGATCAACGAAATGGGAACCACGATCCTTGTTGTAACTCACGAAAAGGAACTTGTTAACGCCTTTTCCAAGCGCGTTATTACTATCAGCGACGGTCATGTGATCAGCGACGGAATGGACGGTTATTACAGCTATGAGATTGAATAGAACAGGTTATTTGATTCGTGAGGGTTTCCGCAGCATAGGAACCCACCGTTTCATGTCTTTTGCTTCGGTTGCTATTATTGTTGCCTGCCTGGTTATCATGGGCAGCGTATCCATGATTGCGCTGAACATTGATGCCCTGATCAAAGACATGGAAACCCAGAATGAAGTGGTTGCATTTGTGGATGAAGAACTGGATGATGCAGAGGCCATGGCCATTGAGGCTGCGATCCTTCAGGTGCCCAATGTTGCAGATGCCGAATTTGTGAACCGGCAGGAAGCAATGGATAACTTTATGAGCAACTACGATGAGCAGCTTCGTGAAGGAATTGATGTTGAAGTATTCCGCCATCGTTATGTTCTTCACCTGAACGATATTACCAAAATGGCAGAGACCAAGCAGGGCTTGGAAAATGTTCCCGGAGTTGCCAAGGTAAACGCACATTTCGACTATGCCAAGGCATTTATCTCCATTCGTAATATTGTGAGTGTAATCTCACTGATCCTGATCCTTGTGCTTGTGCTTGTTTCCATTTTTATTATGACGAACACCATCAAGCTTGCTACCTATGGCCGGCGTGAAGAGATCGCAATCATGAAAATGGTAGGTGCAGGAAACGCTTTTATTCGCCTGCCTTTTATTGTGGAAGGTCTTGTACTTGGACTTTTAGGCGGCGGTATTGCTTTCCTGGCGCTCTGGGGCCTGTATGAGCTGGTAACCCAGAAAGTGCTTGAAGTATTCACCGGCAGTTTCCTGAATGTTGTGCCGTACACTTCGGTTCATGTATACGTGCTGGGCTGCTTTATGGCCATCAGCGTGATCGTTGGTGTGTTTGGCGCTGTGAATGCCATTCGTAATTACCTGAAGGTATGATTTCCCATGCCTCTGCAGTGGAGGTTTTATGAAACGTAAAAAATTTGTGTCCTTTGTGGCAATTCTGCTGATTCTGCTTATGGTGTTCTCCCTGGTGTCCATGGCAATCACTTCGGCTTATGCGGTATCCCAGTCGGAAATCGATGCGCTGAAGAAGCGGCGCGATGAGATCACCGAAAAGCGCGAAGCAAAACAGGCAGAAATTGACGCGCTCAAGGAACATCAGGCAGATGTGCTTGAGATCAAAGCGGCGCTTGACGAGCGCAATAATTATTGTATCCGCCAGATCCTGCTGAACAATGAAGTGGTCGAGATGTATACGCAAATGATTGCAGATAAAGAGCAGGAAGTTATTCAGGCAAAAAAACTGGAAACTCAGCAGCTGGACCGCTACCGTTCCCGTGTGCGGGCAATGGAAGAGAACGGCCAGTATGATTACCTGGAGCTGCTGCTTCAAACAGCATCGCTCAGCGATTTCCTCACTCTGGTCGATGATATTGGCGAAATCATGGAAGAGGACCGGCAGCTGGAAGATGAATATATCGCTGCCCGTGAGTACACGGAAGCGGTAAAAGCAGAGTATGAAACTTATAAGGCAGAAACTCAGCTGATCCTTGATAGCCTGCATGAGGAAAGCCAGCAGCTGCAGGAAGAAATCAAAGAAACTGATCTTCAGCTAGAGCAGATTCAGGCGGAGATGGACGAAAACTCCGATGAACTGCAGGCTTTGATCGCCGATCAAAATGCAGCAGATGATCTGATCGAGAAAAGGATCGCCGAACTGGAAGCACAGAAACGCAAAGAAGAGGAACGCAGAAAGCAGCAGGCAGCTGCTGCGCAGGGAAGCGGAAGCGGCGGCAGCTCCGGCGGAGGCGGCGGAGTTACCGGAACCGGCAGCTTTATGTGGCCCTGTCCTTCCTGCTATTATATCACCAGCCGCGTAGGATACCGCTGGCATCCGATTTCCGGCATATGGAAGTATCATTCCGGCCTGGATATTGGCGCGCAGATGGGTGCCAGTATTCTTGCTGCTGACAGCGGCACGGTTACGATCGCCGGTGTGAACGGCGGCTACGGCAACTGTGTTATGATCGACCATGGCAATGGTTATTACACCTTATATGGTCATATGTCCTCCATTGCAGTATCGGTTGGCAACTACGTAGGCAAAGGTTCTACCATTGGCTATGTAGGCAGTACTGGCTGGTCCACTGGTCCTCACCTGCACTTTGAGATCCGCCTTGGCAGCACCTGTCTTGACCCGGAAAACTGGTTTACCAAGGGCCTTAGCTATGCTGCTGACGCAGGCGATTAAGTTATGAATATTATGTGTTTGCCGGGCAGTTTTATGCTGCCCGGCAGATGCAGTTATGATTGACCATTTGTGTGTTAGAACGGAGAATTGATGAAAAGACCAAAAAATCCCGTTAAGCGCTTTTTTATTGGAATTTTGCGCGCGATCGTTTTTATTTTTAACGTTGGCATTCCTCTTAAATTTGTGATCCTTCTGTGTGCGCTGCTGGTGGCCGGCTCGGTTGCTTTTACATCCTCTCGCACGATCCGCACAGTGGGCGGCAAGGCGGACTATGAGGAAGCCATGCGTTATATCGAGATTAAGGACACGGTTGAGGACCATTTTGTTGATACCGTGAACCGCGATTCCATGGGTGCGGCAGCAGCTGCAGCTATGGTGAACTCCCTTGGCGATAAATGGAGCTACTACATGACGGAAAGCGAATATGAGACCTATCAGATCTCCTCTGCCAATGAATATTCCGGCATTGGCATGTCGCTTATCAAGGACGAGAACAGCGGCGGATTCCAGATTGTTTCCGTTAACCCGGGTTCGGCTGCGTTTAACGCCGGGCTGGGCGTTGGAATGGTGATCACAAAGGTGGATGGCCAGGATGTTACTGCCATGGACTATGACACCGTTCGTACGCTGATCCGTTCTAAAATGAATACGAATTTTACGGTTGGGGTTGGCAAAAAAGATGAGTACACCGTGAACTGCGAGCTCACTTACAAGAGCACCATCACCTTCCGTAAAGAAAAAACCGAAGCCGGCTATCTGCAGATTCGCGATTTTGAGGCCGGATGCGCAGATGACTGCATTAAAGCTTTGGAAAACCTGCTGAACCAGGGAATCGATTCGCTCGTAATTGACGTGCGTAATAATCCCGGCGGACTTACCGGCGAAGTACAGAAGCTGCTGGACTATCTGCTGCCCGAAGGAACTCTGTTTTATCTTGGCGCAAAGGATGGAAAAGCTGAGCCTTATACTTCGGATTCGGTCTGTTTATCTCTGCCCATTGTGGTGCTGATCAATTCCGGCACTTATGCAGAAGCAGAAGTGTTTGCAGCAGTGCTGCAGGAATATCACTGGGCAACCCTGATGGGCAATGCCACTTCCGGCATGACCCGCACGCAGGAAACGCTGCGCGTGAGCGACGGCAGCGCCATCCGCCTTTCTACCAAGACCTATCTTACCGCTAACGGTGTTGATATAGCAGCAAACCATGGTGTGATTCCTGAGTCGATCGTGTTTAACACAGATGAATCGGCAACAGGAACCACGCAGGGTACCACAGGCGGCGAAGATGGTACAGCAAGTACATCCAATGACGAGCAGCTGATGGCAGCTCTGACTTACTTGAGCAAAACTGTAGTTTAATTATTCTTTCGATAAAAAGGAGAACAGAAATGGCTGAGAACAGCAGATTTAAAATGAGCGCTGAGCGCCTGGAAGAACTGAAAAAGGAACTGGATTACCTTGAAACTGTACGTGCAGATGAAGTTGCCGAGCAGATCAAGGAAGCCCGCAGCTTTGGCGACCTTTCCGAAAACAGTGAATATGACGAAGCAAAAGAAGAACAGGGTAAGCTCTATTCCAAAATTGCAGAGATCAAGGTTCTGATTGAAAATGCTGAGATCGTTGAAAACAGCGCAGAAGATATGCCCAAGGATGCAGCTACCCTTGGCAGCAAGGTGACCGTGAAGGACCTTGAATTCGGCGATGTTGAAACTTATGAGATCGTTGGTTCTCAGGAAGCAAACCCCAGAGACGGCAAGATCTCCGACGACTCTCCCGTTGGCCGCGCACTGAAGGGCCACAAGGCAGGGGATAAGATCGTTGTTGAAGCACCTGCCGGCAATATTGAAATGGAAGTCATTTCAGTTGAAAACTGATCTGACCGGATGGGAGAAAAAATGAGCGA
Organism: Oscillospiraceae bacterium; assembly: GCA_024403095.1. Classification (GTDB taxonomy): domain Bacteria; phylum Bacillota; class Clostridia; order Oscillospirales; family Oscillospiraceae; genus Limivicinus. Next base: position 966 of record JAKSSN010000013.1, on the reverse strand, counting down.
AGTAGAAAACAAGATTCCTTCTGAACAGGAGCTGAACCAGCTGCTGAAGATCCGCAGAGAAAAACTGGCTGATCTTCAGGCACGCGGAAAGGACCCGTTTCAGATCACAAAGTTTAATCAGACGCATCATTCCGAAGAGCTGAAAGAGCTTTATAATGCCCATGAGGCCAAGATCCTTGCCGGCAGACCTGTACCCAGCACCGAAGGCATGGAGCCGGATGAAGCTAAGAACGTGCTGAATAACGATTATAATGAGCGCCGTGCAATTATGGATGCGCACCCGATCGAAGTATCGGTTGCCGGCCGTATGATGTCGAAGCGCGTGATGGGCAAGGCATCCTTCTGCGGCGTGCAGGACCTGAAGGGAAGCATTCAGGTTTATGTTGCCCGCGATTATATTGGCGACGAAGATTATGCCGATTTTAAGAAATTTGATATTGGCGATATCATTGGCGTTAAGGGTATTGTATTCCGCACCAAAACAGGTGAGATATCCATTCATGCCGAGCAGATCACTCTGCTGAGCAAGAGCCTTCAGATCCTGCCCGAAAAGTACCATGGTCTTACCAACGTTGATATGCGTTACCGCCAGCGCTATACCGACCTTATTATGAACCCGGATGTGCGCGATACCTTTGTAAAGCGCAGCAAGATCATCAGCACCATTCGTCATTATCTGGATGCACAGGGCTTTATGGAAGTGGAAACTCCTATGCTGGTTTCCAATGCCGGCGGCGCAGCTGCCCGTCCGTTTGAAACGCATTTTAATGCACTGGACGAAGATGTTCGTCTGCGTATTTCTCTGGAGTTGTACCTGAAGCGCCTGATCGTTGGCGGCCTGGAGCGCGTTTACGAAATTGGCCGTGTATTCCGCAACGAAGGCGTTGATACCCGCCATAACCCTGACTTTACCCTAATGGAGCTTTACCAGGCCTACACCGATTACCACGGTATGATGGACCTGAC
>JAKSSN010000129.1 GCA_024403095.1 Oscillospiraceae bacterium | reverse complement strand
TGCGCCGCGCTGTGGTTTACGACAGCTTCATCTACGACCTGATGAAGGCGCAAGGGAAACTCATTCAGGCCGACCAGGAGATCGTTCTGCCGGCCAAAGGCCTGCGCGCAGAGGATGTGCTGATCGAGGATATGATGAAGCAGCTGGACCGGCCGGAGGTGATCGTTGCATACGGGGCGGGAACCATTATGGACTTTGGCAGATACCCGGCATATAAGCTGGGCATCCCCTTTGTAGCCGTTCCCACGCTGGCCTCTTCCGACGGCTTTACCGCCAGTATCTGCTCGGCCATTATCAACGGGCAGAAAAAATCCACCAAAATGTGCGCGCCGGCACTGGTCGTGTGCGACCTGGATATCGTAAAAGGGGCGCCCCTGCGCCTGGTATCCAGCGGCGTGAACGATATCCTTGCAAAATATATTTCGGTGGTGGACTGGAAGATCGCCGCCCTGGTTGCCGGCGAAGCCTTTTGCCCCGGGGTGTGCAGCCTGGCCGAGGACGCACTGCAGATCATGCGTGCAGCCGCGGACAAAATGGCTGCCACCGGCGAGATCGACCACGAGGCCATGACGATTGCTCAAATGAAGAGCGGCCTGACCATGCAGCTGTGGGAGAATTCCCGGGCAGCATCCGGTGCCGAGCACCTGATGGCACACCTGGTGGAAATGAAGCTCCCGCGCTTCGAGAACGCGGAAGGCATCCACGGGGAATGCGTTGGTGTGGGTACCTTTGCAGCAATTAAGGAATACCACCGCCTTGCCGCCCTTACGCCCAAGGCAAAGGCCTTCCAGCCCCTGTCCTCCGACTGGGTCATGGAAAAGTTTGGCCCCCGCCTTTACGACGGCATTATGAAGGAGAATACAAACGATGTGCTGGCAACCTTTGACCCGCAGAACATCGTGGACCACTGGGAAGAGATCCGTGCCCTGATCGCAACCATCCCTCCGGTGGAAGAGATGGAAGCGCTTTACAAGGCCTGCGGCTGCAAATATCTGCCCGAGCATATCGGCATCGACCCTGCGCTGGAACAGGAGATGCTGCCCATCTCCGCAGCCATCCGCAACCGCCTTACGCTGGTTCGCATGTGCCGGGTGCTTGATTTTGAATAATTGCAATAATAAAAAGCCCGGGAAACCGGGCTCTTTTGCTGACTGGGGACGTTTTGAACACTAGGCATTTCAGATGCGTAAAAACAGCTATAACGAGCGGAAGTTATATGACGCTACCTCCGGTAGTTTGAAGGAGCATGCTTGGATGTGCGCAATTCCGACTATCTCATAGTGATGGCCGACGCCGAGTTAATGAGCGGCATAGGGGGCAATTTATCTATCTAATGTAAAGCCTTTGCCAAGGACACTGTGGACCTGGGAGATGATTACAAACGCCAACGGATCGATGCTCATGACTGTTTTTTTGATCTCGGAGATCTTTTCATAGGGCACAACCGTCACGATGGCGGTCTGTTTTGCCTGGTTTAAGCCTGTTTCCGCCATAAAGGAAGTCATGCCAACATCTGCGTTTTCAAGCAGAGCGGTTCGGATGCACTGGTTCTGGCGCGAGATGATTGTGAACTGTGCTTCGCCGCGGCCAAGTGTAACGACGCGGTCAACAACGATAGCGCTGATGGTAACCGTCAGTATCCCGTATACCGTTTGCAGCGGCGTTTTATTAACCAACTGAACCAGTATTACCATGGCATCGGCTGCGTTTAACAAAAGGCCTACGGGAATTTTATATTTATTGCTTAATATCAAAGCCGGTATACCAAAACCGCCGGTGGAGGCATCGCATCGTATGACCATGCTCACCCCTATGCCAAGCAGGAATCCTGCCAGAATGGCGCAGATCACGGGGTCAGACTCAATGGAAAGAATACGGAAGCGGCTAAAGAAGTCTAACATAACCGGGAAGAGCACGCTGTAGATCACCGTTTTAATCAAAAACTCTTTTCCAAGGCATACAAGGCCAAGCAGAAGAAAAAGCACATTGATGATCAGCACCAGCAGTGATACGGAAACCGGCAGAAAAGACGTTAATACAATTGCAAATCCGGTAACTCCCGCGGCGGAAAAATTCATAGGAATAATAATCATTCCCATTGCCATGGCGGTTAATGCGGTTCCGGCAATCAGCTGCAGCTGCAGCAGAATAACTTTGAATATCTTAGCCATAATGTTCCTCTTTCTAGTTTTTGCCTATTCTATCAGCGCAATATGCGGTAGACAACAGCAAATAAATGATGATATAATAGGAAAAACCTATAATACTAAGGAACAGATCATGAATCTGAATCAGCTAAGATATTTTGTATCGGTGGCGTCGCTCAGCAGTTTCACAAAAGCGGCCGAGAGGCATTACATCACACAAACCTCCATTACTCAGCAGATTAAAATGCTGGAAGAAACCCTGGATGTGCAGCTGATCAACCGAAAGAAGCGGCCAATCGAATTAACGCCTGCAGGTGAGGTCTTTTATCGCGAGGCAAAGGCGATTTTAGAGCGGGCGGACGAAGCAATCAGCAAAACACGGGAAGCCTCCAACGGTTTTAGCGGTACCATTCGAATCGGATATGAAAAAGGGTATGAACGCTCAAATCTTTCCGCGAGGCTCAGAAGCTTTCACAAGGATTATCCCAACATTTTAATCACATGCTTTCGGGATGACACGGAGGGGCTTGCAAAGCGGCTGCTGGCGGATGAACTTGATGTCATTTTTTCCTGGGACAGTACGAATCTCCGCATAGAGCCTGGGATCTGCTCTAAAATAGATATGCATTCAAGGCTTTGTGTGGCATTATACTCAGGGCACCCCCTTGCGAATAAAAAAGAACTGAAGCGTGCAGATTTGAAGGACGATGCGATCTTGATCATGTCGCCCTCGGGACAAAAAGATTCCTTTGGCGACATCCACTTTATGAAGCTTTATGAAAAGGCCGGTTACCAGCCAAAGATCCTTCTTGAAAGCAATGATATAGAAAGTGTGCTGATGATGATCGATACTGAAGAAGGAGTTGCTGTGATTCCTTCCTACAGCGTTGAGAAGCTGACAAATGTTGAGAACATCGTCTTCATTCCCCTGCAGGGCGAAGATGAGTTTGAAGACATCTATATGATCTGGAAAGAGTCATCCGGTAACCCGGCGCTGAACTGCCTGATCAAATATGGAATATAAATGCCCTTAGTGAAAAAAGCATAAGGGCACAAGCTCCTTTGAAGCTGTAAAATATGAGAGGGTACATCCGGAATAAGTTCGTGGATAAGAAAAATATTGGAAAGGAAGGCTTGATGTTATAATAGGGAAAAAGATCATTGCCGTAAATGCAGGGCCAAGAATGGGCTGGAATACCGAGACCCTGATCACAGAAGCTTCCAAAGGCGCGGAGTCCGCGGGCTGTGTGGTGCAGCGGTTTGATCTGTTTCAGCTTGAAAAATACACCGGCTGTATTTCCTGCTTTGGGTGTAAGAAGGAAAAATTTAAAGGGCATTGCATCTGCAGGGACGGGCTGACTCCCGTGCTGGATGCCATCCGGGAAGCGGACGGACTGACCATCGGCCTGAACTATGCACTGGTGGATATTGAGGAAGCTGCCTTTTTCATGCTGGAATAAGCGCCGCTATCCGCTCTTCCCACGCCACAGGAAAAAAGTCAATTATCTTGAAAAACCAACGAAGGAGACACAGCAATGATTCAGAAAACAGCAATTATCGGCATGGGGGCCCTCGGCCTGCTGTATGCAGACCAGATCACTTCTGGCCTGGGCGACATGAATGCAGTGGAATTTGTCATGGACGATGCCCGTGCCGAACGCCATAAAAACGATGTTTATACCATAAACGGGGTGGAAAAGCAGTTTCGTGTTGTTTCCTCCCAAAGCGTCACGCCAGCCGACCTGGTGATCGTGAGCGTGAAATACCCCGCGCTGCAGTCGGCACTGGATACGATGGCCGGGGCCATTGACGAGCACACCATCATCCTTTCCGTGATGAACGGCATCACCAGCGAGCAGATCATCGGTGCGCGCTATGGCGCAGATAAGCTGCTGGATTCCGTTGCCCTGGGCATGGATGCCATCCGCGAAGGCTCTGCGCTGCGTTATACGCAGGCCGGCCGCATCCACTTTGGCGCGGTGGAAGGACAGAGCCGCGAAAAGGAGGCCGCAGTTCACGCGTTCTTTGAGCGGGCCCATGTGCCCCACGTGGTGGAGACGGATATGCTGCACCGCCTGTGGTACAAGTTTATGCTCAACGTGGGCATCAACCAGACCTGCACGGCCTTTGGCGTGCCCTACGGCGTGGCGACTGTGGAAGGCTCTGAGCCTTACGAGCGTATGGTCGGTGCCATGCGCGAAGTGATCGCGCTGGCTGCCCAAAAGGGGATCACCCTTACCGAGGAGGAGATCGCCTCCTGCGTGGAAACGGAACGTTCCCTCGACCCCATGGGCGTGCCTTCCATGGCGCAGGACCGCCTTGCCCGCCGCCCCTCCGAGGTGGAGATGTTTGCCGGCGATGTGATCCGCCTTTCAAAGCCCTATGGTCTGCCTACCCCGGATAATCAGTTTTTCTACGATACCATCCGTGCCATCGAGGCAGAATACTGAGCC
>JAKSSN010000128.1 GCA_024403095.1 Oscillospiraceae bacterium | reverse complement strand
AAGAAAAAGAATTCCTTGCACAGAAAGTTTCCGCATGGGGCGAAATGCAGAGCCTTGAGGAAGAACCTGCTTACAAGGAATCGGACATCAAAGACGAGCAGGAACGTGCATTCTTCTGCGGTTATAAGTACGCAGTTGATGAGCTTGTCAGTCTGATTAAGGATGATACCAGCGAATGGACTAAAGAAGATATCAAGGAAATCATGATTGGCAATATCTGCATGAATCTGTTCAGCATCCTTGACCAGCAGGGCGAGGACTAAGGCAACAATCCATAACGATCGTTGAACAGTTCGGAATTTCCGAACAGCTCAAAAACACATCATAAACGCTCGGAACGAGCGATTAACAAGCGATAACTTTCAAAACAAGCGATAAACATTCTAAGTATACTTTAAAAGTAACTCAAAAAATCGCCATTTTTTAAGTTAGTTATCGTTTGAAACCAAAACAAGCGAAAAAGAAACAAATTTTTAGGGTAGGGCCGCCCTTAATCGGCCCGTTATTTATTGATGGAGGAAATAACAATGGTAATTCCCTCAAACGCACGCCTGATCTGGGACTGGTTCAAAGAAAAAACCAACATTCCGGATTTTGGCATCGCTGCCCTCATGGGCAATTTCCAGGCAGAAAGCGGCCTGGAATCTGTTCGAAAGCAGGGTGACTTCACCAGGGACCGTGCACCGTCAAAAGCATATGCTGCAAAGGCAGATGCGGGGAATCTTAACGATTTTTGCAAGGGGGAAATTGGCTGGGGCCTGGCCCAATGGACCTTTGGTTCCCGCTGCGCAGATTTGGCAAAGCTTGCAAAATCAAGGGGAAAGTCCGTGGGAGATCTTGAAACACAGTTGGAATTCTGCTGGACAGAATTAACAAATGATTTTAGCAACGTTCTTTACACCCTGAGAACCGCAGCCAGTGTACGAATCGCATCTGATAAGGTGCTGCACGTATATGAAAACCCGAAAGACCAGGGGGAAAGAGTACAAAAAGAGCGGGCAGAATATGCGCAGGCTTTCTATGATGCTTTTCATGAAGAAAAAGCGAAGCAGGATAAAACGGCAGATATTCTGGCCCGGCTGGACAAAATCACTGAAGAGTTGGAAGCTATAAAAGCAGACATAAAAAACAGATAAGGAAGGAAAAGAAATGAAAGAAACAATATTGACACTTCTTGGCGTGGTAGGCGCCGCAATTGCTTCAGTATATGGAGGGTGGACAACGGCAATGACAACGCTTCTGATTTTCATGGCGATTGATTACATTTCCGGCATTGTGGTGGCTGCAGTGTTCAAAAACTCACCAAAGAGTGAGAACGGTGCACTGGAAAGCCGCGCCGGCTGGAAAGGCCTGATCCGCAAGGGCATGACACTGCTGATCGTTCTGATTGCTGCAAGAATTGATGTTTTACTTGGCACAACCTACTTCAGGGATGCTACATGCATCGCTTTTATAGTTAATGAAACACTGTCGATTGTTGAAAACGCAGGTTTAATGGGCGTGCCGATTCCGGAAGTAATTACAAAAGCAATTGAACTGCTGAAACGCAAGGAAGAGCAGGCGGAATAAATGACAGATCGTGTGCTTCACTATTATCAGACTATAACGGATCCCGGTTTTGCAAAGCACATGATTGAAGAAACCGGTTTGAACGAATTCCAGCAAGGAATTGCATGGGATTTCAGGGAAACAACCGGGGACACGCAATTTTATGCGGACCGGGCAATGCTGCCATTAAAGCGATTTAATGAAACAGCGGCTGGAATCCACAAACGGCTAATGGATGAACTGCTGCGGCTGGCACTAATTGGATGGCGGGCAGAAAAACAGAATAAATAAGGATAGAACCCAGGGCTTTTGCCCTGGGTTCTTTTTTTATGCCAAAATGCCGACAGGATACCGACATAAACACTTCCTGATTTAAACATACAATTAAATCAAAGGAGGCGGTACCAGTGGCATACGTAATATATAACCCAAACCCAAAACAAGCTAGGGTCGGGGACTGCGTGGTAAGGGCAATATGCAAGGCAATAGATGAAAGCTGGGATAACGTATTCAAAGGCTTATCAGCAGAGGCATACGCGCTGGCAGATATGCCAAACGCAAACCATGTTTGGGGATCATTCTTGCGCAAACATGGCTTTACAAGAACAGCGCTGCCGGATACATGCCCAGATTGCTATACGGTGGCAGAGTTTGCAAAAGAACATAACATGGGCGTTTATATCCTGGCGCTGCCAACACACGTGGTTACAGTGAAATCAGGAGATTACTATGACACTTGGGACAGCGGTGACGAAATAGTGCTGTACTACTGGACAAGAAAGGAAGCAACGAATGGCATTTAATAATTTCGGTTATAACCCATATTATCAATACCAAGCATACCCACAGCCACCTGTACAGCCACAGCAGCAGGTGGGTGGCATGATCTGGGTGCAAGGTGAGGCAGGAGCAAAAGCGTACAGCCTCCGCCCGGGAGAAAGTGCTTTTCTGATGGATTCAGAGGCACCAATGGCCTACCTGAAAAGGACGGACGCCAATGGCATGCCGTCCATGGATTATTTCAAGCTGGAGAAGATCACCCCGGAGGCCGCAGCAGCTCCGGCAAGCGCTGTGGACTATGCAACAGCGGAAGATCTCGGGAAGCTGCGCGATGATCTGAGCAAGCTGAGGAAGATGGTAAAAGCCATGAAGGATTCAATGGAGGGACAGGCTGATGAGTAACCCGATACTGGACCTTATGCGCGGATCGCAACCGAGGGCATCGGCACCGGGGAATATGTTTGATGCATTTCGGGCCTTTAGTCAGGCATTGAACGGCAACCCGCAGGACATAGTGCAGCAGCTCATGGCCTCCGGGAGAATGTCCCAAGCACAATTTCAGCAGTACGGCCAGATGGCCAACAACATTTTAAGAAGAAAATAAAACCAGCGGCCGCGGTTTTAAAAATAATAAACATAATGGAGGAATGTAAAAAATGACAACTAGCGAAATGACCCCTGCCGATATCCGCGCCTGTACTGGTGGCGGCGACGAGGGCTATGGTTTCGGTGGCGGCGGTGTATGGTGGCTGCTCGTCCTTTTCCTCTTTGCTTTCGCAAATGGTGGATGGGGCGGTAACGGCATCGGAGGCGGTGGATCTGTAAAGGACGCCTACGTACTGAGCAGCGATTTTGCTACCATCCAGAGACAGTTATCCGATGGCTTTAACAGCATTGATAATGCGCTCGACCGCCAGAATGCCGGAATCTGCGATCTCGGGTACACCCAGGCACAGCTCATCAACGGCGTTAATACCACTGTAATGCAGACCGGCTACGGCATCCAGAACAGCGTCCAGGGCATTGGCGCTCAGATGGCTCAGTGCTGCTGCGACATCCGCGAGGGCATCGCCGGCGTAAACTACAACATGGCTACCCAGGCAAACGGCCTCAGCCGTGAAGTGGAACGCGGTTTCTGCGATACTCAGTACCGCGATGCAATGAACACCAACGCACTGCTGCAGTCCGGCCACGCGGATGCAGACAGAATCATCGCAAAGCTTGACGCTATGGAGATGTCCCGCAAGGATGAAAAGATTGCAGAGCAGAATCAGATGATTTTTAACCTGCAGCTGAAAGCCAGCCAGGAGGCTCAGAACAATTATCTGATCAGCCAGCTCGGCTACCAGTGCCCAAAGCCTGCCTACGTGGTGCAGCCCCCTCAGCAGGTCACGTTCCCGACCAACTGCTGCGGCGGTGTGAATTATGCAGCCTTTAGCAGCGGCTGTGGCTGCGGCGCATAAGGGAGGTAGACCATGGCGGTAGAACTTACAGCTGTTGCCCTTCAGAACGTTCTGGCAGGGCAGAATGTACTGTTTACTGATACAGCAGTCCGCTGTAATCGTGGGTATGTTGTTCACCGTGAGGGCGCCGGTATCGTGACCCTGCGAGGAATCACCTCGAACAATTTCGCACGGTATAGGGTAGCGTTCTATGGAAACATCGGTTTGCCTACGGGCGGAACCGCTGCACCTATTTCCATAGCTTTGTCCATTAATGGCGAGGCTGTACCGGCCACTGCGGCCACGATCACAGTCCCTGCCGGCAGTGTGGGCAATGTCTCTACCTCTTTTATCGTGGACGTGCCGAGAGGCTGCTGCTACACCATTGCAGTCAAAAACGTCACGGATCCCCCAGGCCCAATCGATGTGGCCAACGCAAACCTGATCATAGAGCGCATCGCATAAGGAGGCAAACATGAGCAAGGAAAAACTGTTGAAAAACCTATGCAGGGAGCTGGATGAGCTTGGCGAAAAGCGTGAGCTTTCCATGTCAGATCTCGAAAAAGCAGAGAAGATGTCCACGGCAGCCAAAAACCTCATGAAGATGGAAATGATGGAAGAGGAAGGTTATTCTGGCGCTGGGGAATGGGAAGCACGCGGTGATTATGGCCGGGTAAGCTACCCGCGCCGCGGATCATATGAGAGGGATGGATCCTATGACGGCAGAGACTACTCTGGACGCCAGCACTATGTGCGGGGCCATTACTCACGAGATCCGTACCAGGCTGAGGCGGAAATGGATCCTAAAAATAGGATGCAGAGCTTTCAGAATGATATGAGATGGTAACAAAAAGAGGGCCGGGGCAATAGCC
>JAKSSN010000127.1 GCA_024403095.1 Oscillospiraceae bacterium | reverse complement strand
AAATGAAATGAAATACCGAGTACTATGGGATCTACCCCGCAGTACTCGGTATTTTAACTTATTGCCGTACCGGCAATTACCATCGAGAGATTAAACTAAGATTTTATGCAGGATCTTCAGCACGCTAAAGCGTGGGCTTTTGCAACTTTTTCGGAATAATCAATGTGTTCTTTTGGCGGATGAATATAAAGAAGATATGCACTTAATCGTACTTCTTCCCATGCCCGAGACTATCCGATGCGATTTCTGCCTGTTCATATTTCAAAAGCGTAAATCTGTTTTTTGAGAAATCGATCCAGCCCTCTTCCCGCATCAGACTCAGTTCATGCGAAAGCGCACTGCGGTTTACGCACAGATACGCCGCCATTTCTTCACGCGAAAACGGGATAGAAAAGCTGAACGTTTTCTTCTGCTGCGCCTGCAGGGAAAGATATGTCATGATCCGATCGCGCAGACCGTTTCTTGAAAGGACCATCAGGTGCTTTTCCTTTTGCAGATGGAAATGCGAAAGCATGATCAGCAGCTGACTGAGCATGAGTTGTCTGGCGTTTTCCGGAATATCACCTGGCCTGAGTACCGCGTCGGCCGGCAAGGAAAAGATCTCGCTGGGTTCAGCGGCGATTGCGAAATAAGGAGATATTCTTGATCTCGTGGCGATCAAGTCCAATCCCAGAACGCGCAGCGGTAATACGGTCGATGCTAAACTGTAACTGCCGTCTGCATAATAATAAACGATATTGATCTTCCCTCTTAATACGATTTTAATGGTATCAACTCTTTCCTGTGTCGAAAACAGGCAGCTGTCTTTTGCGAAATGGGATACTGTCCCCTTTGGGATGACGTACTCCTGCAGAATCTCATGCGGGATATCCTGAAAGAGCTTTGTCGCCCGCAACACTTCAGACATGTTCTCCATAATATACTCCCCTGCTGTTTTTTTCATAATAGCACCAGTAAGTTGTTCAGGCAACATATTTTTAAGGAGCGTTGGACTATAATATTCAAAACCGGGCGTATCCTGGTGGCCGTTGCGCAAAAGCCAGCAGTATATCCTCAATACCAACACATAAGGAGACCCACAACATGAAAACGAAAAAACTTTTAGCACTTACTCTTGCATGCACCTTTATGCTTTCTCTTTGCGCATGCGGCGCAAAAGAAAACCCTGCCCCTGCTGCACCCCAGGCTCCCGCACCTGTTGAAGCTGAAAAACCGGCTGAACCCGAAACCGCCGCAGAGCCTGTGGAGCTGATCGTTTTTGCTGCCGCATCCATGACCGAAACGCTGACAAAGCTCGGTGATGCTTACATGGCAGAGAACCAGAATGTAAATATTGTGTTCAACTTTGACTCCTCCGGCACGCTCAAGACCCAGATTCAGGAAGGTGCAGACGTTGATATTTTCATCTCCGCCGGCCAGAAGCAGATGAACCAGCTGGATATCAACGCCTCTGCAGAGGTCAACACAGACGGCCTTGACTTTGTTCTCGCAGATACCCGTTTCAACATTCTGGAAAACAAGGTTGCTTTGGCCGTTCCTTCCGACAATCCCGCAGGTATCCAGTCTTATGATGACATGATTGCCGGTCTGAAAGATGGCTCCATTATGCTGGCAATGGGCAACTCCGATGTTCCCGTCGGTCAGTATACACAGAAGATTCTGGCCTACTACGAGCTCAGCGAGGATGACCTTGCAGCCGCCGGATCCGTTACCTATGGTTCTAACGTCAAGGAAGTTACAACACAGGTTTCCGAGGCTGCTGTTGACTGCGGCATTATTTATCAAACCGATGCATTCTCTGCAGGACTAACGGTAGTCGACACTGCAACCAAGGAAATGTGCGGCCAGGTCATTTACCCCGCCGCCGTTATGAATGTTTCCAAGAATCCTGAAGCCGCTAAGGCATTTTTGGAATATCTAACTTCCGATGCAGCTGATGCCGTGTTCGAAGAAGTCGGCTTTACCCCGTGGCATAATTGAAGGCACGAATGACTGGAGGGAAATTCAATGAGAATCAGTGCAAGGAATCAACTCAAAGGCACAATTATTGAAATCAACGAAGGTACAGTGAACGGTATCGTAAAGATCGATATCGGCGGTGGCAATGTCATTAGCAGCACAATTTCAATGAATGCTGTCAAAGAACTCCGCCTGGCCGTTGGTGGTACTGCATACGCAGTCATCAAGGCAACTTCTGTGATGGTTGCAATCGACGACTGACTCGCTCATGGAGTTCTCGACAGAGCGGACGGTTTCGGCCGTCCGCCCTGTTTTGATTTGGGAAGGAGGCTGGCAGAATATGGATCTGTTTCCCTTATATAATTCACTGCGCATTGCATTAATCAGCACAGTTCTCATCTTTTTTATCGGCATTTTTGCGGCATATTACATTGCCAAAGCGCCGCGGATCGTAAAAGGTGTATTGGATGTAATCCTCACCCTTCCGCTGGTTTTGCCCCCCACGGTTGTTGGATACCTTCTTCTTCGCGTTCTTGGCCCCAAGCGTCTGCTGGGCGCTTGGGTATTGTCAGTTTTCGGCCTGAAGCTGACGATGACATGGTGGTCGGCGATTTTCGCTACGATGGTCGTTATCTTCCCGCTGATGTATAGGACTGCCCGCGGAGCCTTCGAATCCTTTGACGAAACGCTGGCATACTCCGCCCAGAGTCTTGGCCTTTCCAACACTTATATCTTCTGGCGGATTCGCATGCCTTACTGCAAACAAGGAATTATGGCCGGCACCGTGCTTGCATTTGCCCGCGCGCTGGGTGAATACGGAGCAACCAGCATGATCGCCGGATACACCCCGGGACGGACTGCCACCATCTCCACCACGGTATACCAGCTTTGGCGCACGAATGATGATGCGCTGGCTTTCCGGTGGGTTCTGGTCAATCTGTCCATTTCGTTCGTTGTGCTTCTGGCCGTAAACTTCCTGGAAAAACGAAAATCACGGCCATCCGGGAAAGGAGGCGCTTAAATGTCGGTTTCTGTGGACATTGAAAAAAAACTGGGTACCTTTCACCTGAAGGCCGCCTTCGAGACGGGAAATGATACGCTGGCGCTCCTTGGCGCTTCCGGCTGCGGAAAGAGCATGACGCTGAAGTGTATTGCCGGCATCGAAAAGCCGGACAAAGGCAGGATCATATTGGACGGCGTAACGCTTTTCGATTCGGAAAAGAACATCAACCTGCCGCCGCAGGAGCGGCACGTGGGGCTGATGTTCCAGAACTATGCCCTGTTTCCCAATATGACCGTGCTGCAGAATATCCGGGCAGGCGCAAAACGGGAAAAGGACCGCCCGAAGCGGCAGGCCGCCATTCAACGTGTCATATCCGACTTCGGCTTGGAGGAACTTTCCTCACGGTATCCGCACCAGCTCTCCGGCGGTCAACAGCAGCGGGTCGCCCTTGCCAGAATTCTGGTGTCTGATCCAAAAATACTGCTGCTGGACGAACCATTTTCCGCCCTCGACAGCCATCTGCGCTTCCGGCTCGAGCAGAGCGTCCGCGATGTGATCCGTGCGTTCGGCAGGACCGTTATTCTGGTTTCCCATGACCGGGATGAGGTGTACCGCATGGCTGACCGAATTGCGGTCATGGATCACGGGCAGATTGAGGTGTGCGGTGATAAAAAGGCCGTATTTGACGCACCGAGGACAAAGACGGGCGCTGTACTCACCGGCTGCAAGAACATTTCGGCTATCAGAAGGCTGGGTGAAAGCAGGATCCATGCAGTAGATTGGGGCATGGAACTTTCGGTGCAGGGTGGTTTTGAAAATGCCGTCTTTGCCGGCATCCGCATGCACTGCCTCCGCCCGGGTGAGGGCGAAAACTCCGTGTTGTGCCGCGTGGTGGAGGAAATCGAAAATCCCTTTTCCTATACCATCATGCTCCGCCCTGTGGGCAGCGAAGAAACCGTCCCTGTGGGCTGGGAAACAGACAAAGCAACATGGGAATCCATGCGGCAGGAAACGCTTCCGATCTGCCTGCCTGAGGAATCCCTCATTCCATTGGAATAAGCATACAAACATGGTTAAGATGTCAAAACTATCATTTTTCAGTTTGCTCGAAAAAAATGCACAAAACAGACTCTTACACGAACCTGCTTGATTCCTTCAAAACAGCAATATTGAGATGCTTTTGAGCTTATAATGTGATTTTGCTTAATCTGACATATTGATCTGATAATTACGCCTATTGCATTATAAAATGCCTTATGGGGCACTTTATGGGGCACAAGGATTACACATGGATTATGATAATCATAGAAGGTAATTTATGTGTGGAATCTTGCATTCATGGTTATCTTAAGCTAATCTATATGTGATGAATAAACAGATAATAATATAATTGAAGATAAGGAGATAAGATGGACGGAGAAAAGGAATATATTGTATTTAATGTCACAACTAAGAGTGGCAGAGAGCTTGAGATGGCAGTTCTTGATGAGTTTGATTTTGAACATAAGGATTATGTTGCGGCTGGTCAGATAGTGGATGACACCGTGGATGATAACAATATCTTTATTTACAGGGTTAAGACCACAGAGGATGATTTTGTGGTGTCAGAGATAGATGATCCTGAAGAGTATGAGAAGGTTGGTCAGGCATATCTGGATCTTATTGAGGAATAGGAAATATTACGTTTATACGTGAGGGTTCAATTATTGCATTTAAATCATCTGACGTAAGTCAGGTGATTTTTTGCTTGTAAAATCACTTTTTTTAAGGAAAAATCACGTGAATAAACTT
>JAKSSN010000126.1 GCA_024403095.1 Oscillospiraceae bacterium | reverse complement strand
GGCGTTCTTGATACTCCTCCCGAGCATATCATTAAAAAATCCCGCCTGCAGCCGGGCAAAATGCTGCTGGTTGACCTGAAGCAGCAGAAGATCATCGACGACGAAACCATTAAAAACACTTATGCCTGCCAGAGCCCCTATGGCGAATGGCTGGACGGCAACCTGATCCACCTGGATAACCTTCCCATTCCCAACAAAAAGGTGGAAAAGCACACCCAGCAGCAGCGTGACCGGCTTTACAAGGCCTTTGGCTACACCTATGAAGAGGTAAAGGATGCCATTCTTCCCATGGCTAAAAACGCCGCCGAACCCACCTCTGCCATGGGCGTGGATATCCCGCTTGCCGTTCTTTCCGAGGCACATCAGCCCCTGTTCAACTACTTCAAGCAGCTCTTTGCTCAGGTCACCAACCCGCCCATCGATGCCATCCGTGAAAAGATCGTTACCGACACTTCGGTTTATGTAGGTTCCTGCGGCAACCTGCTGCAGGAGCGGCCCGAAAACTGCGCCGTACTTGAGATCAAAAACCCCATCCTCACCTCCGTTGATCTGCTGAAGATCAAATACATGGATAACCCCAACATGAAGGTGGAAACGATCTCCCTGCTCTACTATAAGAGCACTCCGCTGGAAAACGCGGTGGAACGCCTTTTCGTTGCCTGCGACAGAGCGTACAGCAGAGGCGCCAATATCCTCATCCTTTCCGACCGCGGTGTGGATGAAAACCACGTTGCCATTCCCTCCCTGCTGGCTGTATCTGCTGTTCAGCAGTACCTGGTACGTACCAAAAAACGTACTGCCGTTTCCCTGATCCTGGAAAGTGCCGAACCCAGAGACGTGCACCATTTTGCCACCCTGATCGGTTACGGTGCCACAGCCATCAACCCCTACCTTGCCCAGGAATGCGTGGAAGAGATCGTTCAGCTGAACATGCTGGATAAGGACCCCGGCGCCGCAATTGCTGATTACAACGCTGCAATTCTGAGCGGCATTGTAAAAATTGCCTCCAAGATGGGTATCTCTACCATCCAGTCCTACCAGGCATCGCAGATCTTTGAATGCGTAGGCATCAGCCGCAAGGTCGTTGACCGCTACTTCACCAACACCACCAGCCGTGTAGAAGGAATCGGCCTGCAGGAGATTGGCGAAGGTGTGGAGTATAACCACAACCTTGCCTTTGAGCCCCTTGGCCTTGGTGTGGATTCCACGCTGAATTCCGGCGGTGCACACCGCATGCGTTCCGGCAGCGGCAAAGAGCACCATATGTATAACCCCATGACCATCAAGCTGCTGCAGAAGGCAGTGCAGGAAGGCGACTACTCCGTATTCAAGCGCTATACCGCTGAAGTTGACCTGCCCGACCTGCCCCATACGCTGCGCGGCCTGCTTGAACTCAAATTCGACCCCAACGGCGGTATCCCCCTGGACGAGGTGGAAAGCGCCGAGAGCATTGTAAAGCGTTTCAAGACCGGCGCTATGAGCTATGGCTCCATCTCTGAGGAAGCCCACGAGTGCATGGCCATTGCCATGAATCGCATCGGCGGCAAATCCAACTCCGGTGAAGGCGGTGAAAAGCCCGAACGCCTGCTGGATAACCGCTGCTCGGCCATCAAGCAGATTGCCTCCGGCCGCTTTGGTGTAACCAGTGAATACCTCAACAGCGCTAAAGAGCTGCAGATCAAAATGGCACAGGGTGCCAAGCCCGGTGAGGGCGGCCATCTGCCCGGCTCCAAGGTTTATCCCTGGATCGCACGTACCCGTTACTCCACCCCGGGTGTAACTCTGGTTTCCCCTCCCCCTCACCATGATATTTATTCCATTGAAGACCTTGCTCAGCTGATCTACGACCTGAAGAATGCAAACCACAACGCGCGCATCAGCGTGAAGCTGGTTTCCGAAGCCGGTGTTGGCACCGTTGCTGCAGGTGTGGCAAAGGCTGGCGCACAGGTGGTGCTGATCTCGGGTTACGACGGCGGCACCGGCGCGGCTCCGCGCACTTCCATCCATAATGCCGGCCTGCCTTGGGAGCTTGGTGTTGCCGAAGCACACCAGACTCTGATTCAGAACGGTCTGCGCTCCAAAGTGGTAATTGAAGTGGACGGCAAGCTGATGACCGGCAGAGACGTGGCCATTGCCTGCATGCTTGGTGCAGAAGAATTTGGCTTTGCAACCGCACCCCTGGTGGCAATGGGCTGCTGCATGATGCGCGTGTGCAACCTGGATACCTGCCCCGCCGGTATCGCCACTCAGAATCCTGAGCTTCGCAAACGTTTTGCCGGCAAGCCGGAGTACGTTGTGAACTTTATGATGTTTGTTGCACAGGAGCTGCGCGAGCTCATGGCTCAGCTGGGCATCCGCACCGTAGATGAGCTGGTCGGCAGAAGCGACCTGCTGCAGGTGAAAGAAAAGCTGATCACCCACCGTGCCGAAACGCTGGACCTCTCCCGGCTTCTCTGCAATCCCTTTGGTGCCGAAGTACCTCACTTCTGCCCGGAAGATGTTTACGACTTTAAGCTTGAAAGCACCAAGAGCTGGGAGATCATGGACAAGTTTGCCAAGTCCATGCACGGCAAAAAGGCCGGCTCTATCGCGGTGGACGTGTCCTCCACCGACCGTACCTTCGGCACACTGCTCGGCTCCGAGATCACCCGCCGCTTTGGCAACTCTCTGCCCGATGACAGCTACCTCATCCGCTGCACAGGCGGCGGCGGTCAGTCCTTTGGCGCATTTATTCCCAAGGGACTTACCATTAAGCTGGAAGGCGATTCCAACGACGGCTTTGGCAAGGGCCTTTCCGGCGGCAAGCTTGCGGTTTACCCGTCGAAGCACAGCCAGTTCCAGGCCGACAGCAATATCATCGTTGGCAACGTGGCCCTTTATGGCGCCACCTCCGGCAAAGCATTTATTGCCGGTGTGGCCGGTGAGCGTTTCTGCATTCGCAACTCCGGCGCCTACGCAGTGGTTGAAGGCGTTGGCGACCACGGCTGCGAATACATGACCGGCGGCCGTGCAGTAATTCTGGGCGAAACAGGCAAAAACTTTGCTGCAGGTATGTCCGGCGGCATCGCCTATGTGCTGGATGAACGGCATGACCTCTATATGCGCATCAACAAGACCGGTATCTCTCTGGAAAATCTGAAGGATGCCGATGATATCCGGGAACTGAAGGCCATGATTGAGGAGCACGTGGAAATGACCGGCTCTGAAAAAGGCAAAAAGATTCTTGCCAACTTTGAATCCTATATTCCCAGCTTTAAAAAGATCAATCCCAGAGATTACGACCGCATGACAAAAGCCATTGCAGCCAACGAAAAGAAGGGCATGGACCGCGCCGCTGCAGAATACAACGCCTTTTACCAGGTCGTTGCCAAGTAAGAAGAAAGGGGTAAAGAATTATGGGAAAACCTACCGGTTTTATGGAATATTCCCGAAAGGAAAACAGAATGCGCAGAGCGGATGAGCGCTGCCATGACTGGGACGAATTCTATCTGCCCATTTCGGATGAGGAGCGCAAGCGTCAGGGCGCCCGATGCATGAACTGCGGCGTACCGTACTGCCAGGCAGGCATTACCTTTGAAGGCAAGAACTTTGGCTGCCCGCTGCATAACCTGATTCCCGAGTGGAACGACATGATCATGGACGGCAACTTTGAGCACGCATTAAGCCGCCTGCTGAAAACAAATAACTTCCCCGAATTTACGGGCAGAGTATGCCCTGCTTTCTGTGAGCAGGCCTGCATCTGCGGCATCTACGGGGATGCCGTTACCATTCACAACAACGAACTGAGCATTATTGAAACAGCGTTTGCCGAAGACAAAATGAAGCTGCGCATTCCGCCCCACCGGTCCGGCAAAAAGATTGCTGTGGTTGGTTCCGGTCCTTCCGGCCTGGCAGTTGCCGACCAGCTGAACCATCGCGGACACAGTGTTACCGTTTTTGAGCGCGACGAATTCCCCGGCGGCATTCTGATGTACGGTATTCCCAACATGAAACTGCCCAAAACGGTTGTAAAACGCAGGACTGATTTTATGGCGCAGGAAGGCGTCACCTTCGTCACCGGTTTCGATGCTTCCCTGCCGGAGAACGCCCAGAAGCTGATGGCCGAATACGATGCCGTGGTCCTCTGCTGCGGGGCAGAACAGCCGCGCGATATAGGGGTTGACATCAGTGCCGCCAGTGGTGTTTATTATGCAATGCAGTACCTCCATTCTGCCGTTGAGCGCAGCGTTTACGGCCGCGAAGGCTCTGCCCCGTCTGCAAAGGGGCGCAATGTAGTGATCATCGGCACCGGCAACACGGCCTCCGACTGTGTGGCATCCGCGATCCGCGAAGGATGCAAGTCGGTCATTCAGCTGGTAAGACGCCCCAAAGAGGATTATCTTGCAGCCGACGGAACCCTTCCGCAGGACTATGCCCAGGAAGAAGCCGCTGCCATGTTCGGAACTGACCCAAGAGTCTTCTCCTCTTCCGTGCGTGAACTGGTCTGCGAGGCCGGTGTTCTGAAGGCTGTAAAAACCAGCCAGGGCGAAGTATACGACTGCGAACTGCTGATTGCCGCAACCGGTTTTGCAGGCTGCCGCAGCGATGTATGCACTGCCTTTGGCGTGGAAAAGAAACAAACAGTTGTAACCGAAAAGGAATGCTATGCCACAAATGTGGAAAAGGTGTTCACTGCCGGCGACATGCACCGCGGCCAGTCCCTGGTGGTGTGGGCAATTAAGGAAGGACGCGCTGCCGCAGCTGAGGTGGATGAATTCCTGATGGGTTACACAAACATGAAGTGATTTGCTGAAACGGGAGAAAAGACTGCCGCCAGCTGCGGCTGGCAGGCAGCTTTTCGCCGAAATCAGATAATGAACGGAGCAGAA
>JAKSSN010000125.1 GCA_024403095.1 Oscillospiraceae bacterium | reverse complement strand
GCCGGCCTGCGCGTGGAAAAAGTGAAGGAAGCAGGGGAGAAGATCCTGCATTTTGCCGCCGGCCCTCTGAAACCGGGCAGCACTGTGGAATGCGAGCTGGACCGTGAACAGCGCCTGCGCCGCATGCAGAGCCACTCCGGCGAGCATGTGGTCAGCGGAATTACTCACAGCATGCTTGGGTGGGACAATGTTGGCTTTCATATGGGCAGCGACTACATGACCATCGATTTCAGCGGCGAGGTAAGCGACGCGGAACTGGCGGAGATCGAGCGCCGGGCAAACGAAATCGTGCGGGCGAACCTTGCGTTTCATATCTGGTTCCCGGACGCAGCGGAGCTGCAGAGCCTGGAATACCGCAGCAAGCTGGAGCTTACCGAGAATGTTCGCATTGTGGAGATCCCCGGTGTTGACCGCTGTGCCTGCTGTGCGCCCCACGTGGACTATACGGGAGAGATCGGCCTCATAAAGCTGCTCAGCAGCGAACGCCATCGCGGCGGAACGCGGGTCACGCTGGTGTGCGGCATGGATGCCTATGACGCGGTGTGCACGATGCAGCGGAACATCACGGCAATCAGCAACCTGCTCAGCGCCAAACGCCACGAAACAGCCGCTGCTGTGGAGCGGGTACTGGCTGAAAAAGAGGCAATGCGGCAGACGGCAGACGCTTTGGGCGACCGCTATGCTGCGCTGCTGGAAGAAAAGGTAAGCAAGCTGCAGGGGAACCTGTGCATTTTTGAAAACGGGCTCAGTGATGCATCCGTACGCGGGCTTTTGAACAGCCTGACTGCGGAGCGGGAAGGCATCTGTGCTCTGTTCTCCGGAACGGATGAAACGGGCTATAAGTACATCATTGCCTCCTCCAGCGTTGATCTGCGCAAGCGTGCCCGCGACATCAATGCAGGCATTGGAGGCAGAGGCGGCGGCTCCACCACAATGATTCAGGGAAGTGCCTCGTATCCGCGGCTGCAGATCGAAGAATTTATTCAAAAATTTGAATAAATAAGAAAAAAGAAATAGTAAACAAAATTTACAGAACTATTTTGTGAATGCTTCACAAAATGGTTCTGTTTTTCTTTAAATGTTTGGACACAAGACGGGAGAGTGGCAAAAATAATTGTAGATTCTAAAAGGAATGAAAAAAGACACAAAATGATGGGAAATTGACAATTTTTAACCGTTTTGTTAAAATTGCATCAAAGAATACCTGGCCATATTCTGCCCGGATTTTTTAACGTAACAACGATTCAATAGGGGGGTTAACTGTTGAAAGATTTAAAACATCTCATCTTCTTCGAAGATCTTCTTCAGGAAGCGAATAACAAGCTCGTTCAGCAGGCAAAAGCTGAAGGAAAGTATGCCATTGGCTACACCTGTTATTTTATGCCTGAAGTGCTTCTTGATCTGCCCGGCTGCTTCTCTGTTCGTCTGAGAGCACCCCGCTGCACTTCTCCTGACATTGCAACATACTATATGTCTTCCCGCGTTTGCCATTATGCCCGCAGCCTGATGGAGCGCGCTCTGGAAGGCGGCTTTAACTTCCTGGATGCTCAGATGGCAACCGAGACCTGCACGGCTACCTGCCGTTTCCAGGAACACCTGGAGCAGAAACACCTGGATTCTGTGAAGGATATGCGCGTGATCGAAAACGACAACTTCTTCTGCGAATTCTGCGATGTTCCCTTCAAAAACAACGAGATCAGCTACAACCACTTTACCGAGCAGCTGCGTGTTCATGTGCTGGACAAGCTGCATGAAAATCTTGGTGTTGATGTTTCCGACGAAGCCATCCTTAAGGCAGTTGAGGAGCATAACGAGGTCTGCCGCCTGATCAACGAGATCGGCGACTACCGCAAGCTGGATATCCCCACCATCACCGGCTATGAATTCCATGTGATCCAGCTGGTGTCTCTGGTGTGCCCCAAGTACCTGATCCTGCCTTACCTGCGCGAAACTGCAGAAGAGCTGAAGACCCGTGAACCCGAGCTGAAGAAGGATTTCCGCTGCAAGGTAGTTCTGGCCGGCAGCGAAAACGATGATCCCGGCTACACCCAGCTGGTGGAATCCTGCGGTGCACGCGTAGTAGCCGACCGTTACTGCTACGGTGCAGTTGAGAGCCGTATCCCCATCGAAATCAAAGAGGGCGAAGATCCTCTGAAGGCAATTGCAAAGCACTACCTGCTCACCAGCAACTGCCCGCGCTTTATGCCGCAGGATGAGATGCGCCAGAGAAAGAAACGCCTTGCCGACCTTGCCAAGGAATACCATGCAGATGGTATCATCGTTTCTTCCAACAAGTTCTGTGAGTACTGGAGCTATGAGCGCGTGATCGACACCGTAGTTATGCCCCGCGATTTCGGTATTCCCGTCTGCTCCATTGAAAAGGAATATATCAACTCTGCTTCCGGCCAGCTTCGTACCCGTTTCCAGGCCTTTGTTGAAAGCATTGAAATCAAGCAGATCCAGGAGGGCAAATAATTATGGCTAAAAAGATTCCTGAATTTTCCAAGGAAGATCTTTCCAAAATGCTGAAAGACTTCTGGTATGGCAAGCCTCACGGCGAGCGCCGTCTGGGCGAGCTTTACATCGATAAGAAGGGCCTTTACAAGCACAGAGAGTGGCGTGGTGTTAAGGATACCATGTACTACTTCTACATGATCTGGCTGTATAACTACATTCACATGGTGCGTGATGTGATCCGCTTTGGCGGTGTAGTCAACTTCGCAAAGGGCGTGTGGAGATATCGCTGGGTCGGCCAGACCTACCTGCCGGTGCTTCACTGGTTCGACCGCGGCCTGGAAGGTTTGCGCGGCGAAGCTCTGAAGGCTTCCGCATGGCACTACCGTGGAATGGTAGCATCTACCATTCGCCAGTTCCAGCGTATGTTTGCTGCCGATACCCGTCTGCACGGCGGCAAGCAGAATGAGATTTACAAGCATAACATTGCACATAACGAAACCGTATGGGGCGGTGTGTTCTATCCCTGGTCTGACCAGTACCAGAACGTACCGATCGAGATGATCCCCTATTTCGTTACCTGCCATGTAAACTGCCATACCGTTCTGAACTATATCGATGCAGTTCAGTCCATCGGTCTGCCCGGCGACCCGTGCCCCATGTGCCAGGCAGAGGCTGGTATTTTTGTTCTGGATGACGTTCCCGATTATGCTCCCATCGTTGTAACCTGCAACGAGGCCTGCGATGCTTCTGTATCCACCTCCATTCTTCAGGACTGGTTCTGGGACAAGCCGCTTTATGCACTGCCTATGCCCATGCAGTTTGATGATCCTCTGGTTAAAAAGTACTGCATGCAGGAAATTGAGGGCATGTGGAAATTTGTGGAAGAGCAGACCGGCGTTCCCTTTAACTGGAATCAGCTTGTGAAAAAGCTGGAATCACAGAACCAGCTGCAGGAATTCGAGTGGGAAAAATGGGAAGTTGCAGCTCATTCCAACTACTATCCTGTTAACGGTGTTGCTCAGGCACTTTACCGTATTTACCAGTCCCAGTATGGCGATTGGGAGATCTGGCACTTCTGCGATAAGAAGGTCCGCAAGATCATGGAAAAGTGCGTGAAGAAAAAGATCAACAGCTTCCCCAATACTCGCCACAGAGTAATTGCATGGTCCTGCGCACCTCTGTTCTTCTCCCACTGGTGCACCTGGGCTTATAACTGCTGGGGCCTGAACGTCATCATCAACATGGACTCTCTGATGTTCGATATGACCATCCGCACCGACAGCTATGACCATGCTCTGGAAGATATGGCACAGTATCACATGTGGGCTCCTATGCGTCGTATGGCCGTTGGCGGTATGGCACATATGTTTGAGCTGTGGGATTATATGCAGCGCTTCAACTGCGACATGGTTGCTATGTACGACCAGCTGCAGTGCAAGGGCGTTCAGGGCATTCACGGTATGTTTGAAGATGAATTCCGCGAGAGAAATATTCACGCATTCTGGATCCCCCACGCTCTGCCCGATTCCCGTACGGTTACCCGTGCTGAGATTCGCCGCCTGATCAACGACTATATGACCACCGTTATGCATGAAGAACCTCTGGATCCGTCTCTGCTCGACTTTGACGATTCCATGGGCTGGTAATAGGAGGAACTGACATGAAAAAGTGCAAATGCAAATGCGGATGCAAGATCCTGAAGCTTTTAGCCAAGCTGTTTGGAGTTCTTCTGCTTGCCAATGTGGCTCTGTTTGTTGTTTTCTTCTTTGACCTGGATGGCAAGCTGCTCTTCCACGTGGTGGAGCCCTTCCTGAAGAAGCACTACGACAACATGGAACGTAAGGATACGCTGAAGACTCCTTACGACGTTGCCAAGTATGTAAAGCCCGACTACGATAAGTAATACAAACGAATCTACAGCCCTCCGCTGCCCTGCAGGGGAGGGCTGTATTCCAGACAAAATCATTAACAAGGAATTCGGAGGATATAGATATGAAATACTTTGGCGGATGCGACGTAGGCTCCACCTACACAAAGGCAGTTATTCTGGACGAGAACGGAACCATGGTGGCAGACACCACGATCCGCAGCAAGATCAATTCCGAGGCTTCTGCAGTAGCAGCCATGGAAGAAGTCTGCAAGGCCGCAGGCCTGAAGGACAGCAAGGAACTCAGCTACCTCATCGGTACCGGCTACGGCCGCAACAAGGTTCCCTTTGCTGACGAGAACATTTCCGAGATCAGCTGCCACGCTATGGGTGTGCATGTGACCAACCCCGAAGTTAAGGCCATCATCGATATCGGCGGCCAGGACGTTAAGGGCATCAGCATCGATACCGACGGTACTGTAAAGAACTTTGCTATGAACGACAAGTGCGCAGCCGGTACCGGCCGCTTCTTCGAGGCAATGGCACGTTCCTTTGAACTCAGCCTTCCTGAGTTCTCCAAGCTGAGCCTTACCGCAAAGAATGTCATCCCCATCACTGCCCAGTGCACCGTTTTTGCCGAATCTGAGGTTATCACTCTGGTTGGCGAAGGCAAGGCAATGGACGAGATCGCAGCAGGTATTGAAATGGCAGTTGCAAAGCGCTGCTTCGTTATGGCCAAGAAGGCCGGTGCAACCGACAGCATCAC
>JAKSSN010000124.1 GCA_024403095.1 Oscillospiraceae bacterium | reverse complement strand
AAAACCATGGCAGCCAGCCCGTAACGGTTCGGCGGCTGATGAGCTCCGCCATGGATCTGCCCGGTTCCTTCTGCATGACCACCTTGAACGGCAGCTGGATCGCCGAAGCACATAAACAGATCGTTCCCGTTGGCGCTTCGCGGGTTGTGAACGAAAGCGTCACCGGTTTTTCGTCCAATCGCCATAACCCCGGCTTTCTTCTTTCCGAACCGGATGCCACAGAAGACAGCGGCATTGTTTATGGCTTTAACCTGATCTATTCCGGCAATCACTATTCCTCTGCCCAGCAGTCCTTTCAGGGGCTCACCCGGGTGCTCTCCGGCATCAGCCCGGACCATTTTGCCAAAGAACTCGCCCCCGGCGAAACGTTTGAAACGCCCGAGGCTGTGCTGGCTTTTTCCGACCGGGGATTTAGCGGGCTTTCCTGCATCCTGCATGATTTTGTAAACCGCTGCATCGTGCCGGAATACTGGCGCTATAAAGCAAGGCCCGTTCTGTACAACAGTTGGGAAGGCTGCATGTTCAAATTCAACCATGCGCGGCTCATCGGTCTTGCCCGGTCCGCCAAAAAGCTGGGCTGCGAACTGTTTGTGCTGGACGATGGCTGGTTCGGCACCCGCGATGATGACCATTCCGGGCTGGGTGATTATTCCATCAACCGAAAGAAGCTTCCTTTTGGTCTGGAAGCACTGGCGAAACAGATCAATGAGCTTGGCATGGAATTTGGCCTCTGGTTCGAGCCGGAAGCTGTGAATCCTGACAGCGATCTTTACCGTGCTCATCCCGACTGGGCCTTTCAGGAGGATGCCTCCCCTGCGCTTGGCCGCCACGAGCTGCTGCTGGATCTGCGCCGTGAAGACGTGCGCGACTATATTGTTGCCTCGGTAGGTGGGATCCTTGATAGTGCACCCATCAGCTATGTAAAATGGGACATGAACCGCCACTCCACAGCATTGGGCTGCCAGGCACACGATTATATTCTTGGGCTTTATGATGTGCTGCAGCGCATTTTTGGACCTCGGCCGCAGATTCTGCTGGAAAGCTGCGCCTCCGGCGGCAACCGCTTTGATCTTGGTATGATGTGCTTCTCGCCGCAAGTCTGGTGCTCGGATGACACCGATCCCATTGAGCGTTTGGAGATTCAGGGCGGTCTTTCCTACCTTTACCCGCAGTCGGTCATGGGCGCCCATGTTTCTGCCGCACCCCATGCACAAACCCTGCGCAGCACACCGCTTTCCACCCGGGCAAATGTAGCTTTCTTTGGAATATTGGGCTACGAACTTGACCTGAAGCACCTGCTGCCCGTGGAAGAAAAAGAAATTGCCGCACAGATCGAATTTTACAAGGCGCACCGTGGGGTATTTCAGTTTGGCCGCTTTTTCCGCCTGCCATTTTCCGGCGGCGTTGCCTGGCAGGTCAGTCGCGGCGATACTGCCCTCGCCGGTGTATTCCACACACTTGTCCATGCCGCGCCCGGTTATGAACGCCTCCGGCTGAAGGAACTCATCCGCGCTCGGCGCTACCGTGTTTCCAGCCGCCCGCAGGCACTTCGCGTAGGAAACTTCGGCTCTCTGGTTCAGCACATCGCCCCGGTGAGCATCAGCCCTAATGGGCAGGTGCTTCGCTTGGCAGATCATCTCTACTCCATGCCGGATGGCGTGCAGCAGCTTACGGCTTCCGGCGCTGCTCTGATGGCCGGCGTAGCCCTTGCTCCCCGCTTTACGGGCACCGGCTATGACCCGAATGGCCGTATGCAGGGCGACTTTGGCTCGAATATCTACCTGGTGGAAGAAGGGTCTGCTGTTTTGCCTTCTTCTGTTTCTGTTGAATAAACACATAAAGCAAACCGATCTTTGATTTTGAACAGTTCAAAGTCAAAGATCGGTTTTTTTCTCGTATTCGCTGATTATTCTTTGGGCGGCAGCGCGTTTGGTGATGCCATGGTCCATCGCTGTTTTTTCCAGGAATCGGTGGGCTTCCTCCTCCGTCATTTCCCGGGCTTCAATGAGCAGCCATTTTGCATGGTTCACCAGCTTGATCTCTTCAATTTTTTCCTCCACTGTGGCATGCTTTGCTTCAAAGCGTCTCAGCCGCTCTCGGGTCGCGCACAGGAAACGCAAGCTCTGCGTGATCACAGGAGCGCTGGTGGGCTTGGAAAGGAGCATTACGCCATAATTCAGTGTTTTTGAGTAAACATCGTTATACAGTTCGTTTTTCACCAGCAGCAGCACCGCCGCGTTGCTGCCCGCGCAGGTATCTATGGCAAACTGCAGGCCAAAATCGTCGGGCAGGGGGGCATTGATCAGCACTAGGTCATAGGCCGATTCGTGTACCCGGCGCTTCGCTTCGGAAATGCTGCTTACCGTTGCGATCGGGTAATAGTCGGTAGATGGAAGCAGTTCCAATAAGCTGCTGCTGAATTTTCCCGCTGCGGATACCAGCAGAACACTATAGGTTTTTTCCTGAAAGATCAGCCTTGTTCCCTCCCTTCCTGCTATTTTCTGTGAGCTTATCTTTTGCAATAGGCATCGATCACTGCCTGCGGCAGATGGCTTTGAATAAAGCTGCTCTCCGCAGCGGCTGCACAGGCTTCCTCCAGCGAGGCCGGCAGTTTCTTCAGCCCTTCCAGTACCTCGGGGCCGGCCGTATACAGGTTAATTTCAAGGGGAGCCGGCGGGCAGAGTTCTTTTTTGCAGCCCTCAATGCCGGCATAGATCAGCAGCGCCATAGCCAGATATGGGTTTGCCGCCGAATCCGCAGAGCGGAGCTCTGCTCTTACAAAAGGCTTTGCTGCCGCCGGAATACGAATCAGCTGGCTGCGGTTTTCTGAAGACCAGGAGATATATACCGGCGCCTTGCTGCTGCCCAAACGTTCATAGGAGCTTTCCACAGGGTTCATAAAAACCGTCATCTCCCGGATCCGCTCCATAACGCCGGCAATTACGCAGTTCAGCTTTGCCTCGTCCGAAACCGAGAAATTAATATGCATTCCGCTGCCCGGTTTATTCTTCAGCGGTTTGGGTGAAAAGTCTGCCCAAAGGCCGCTGCGCCATGCAACTGTATTCACCACATTGCGGAACGTGATGGTATGGTCGGCCGCTGTAAGAGGGTCGGAATAACGAAAATCGATCTCATTCTGCCCGGGGCCTTCCTCGTGGTGGGAGCTCTCCGGCTGTATTCCCATCTGCTCCAGCGTCAGGCAGATATCGCGGCGAATGTTTTCGCCTTTATCTGCAGGGGCAATGTCCATGTAGCCTGCCCGGTCATAGGGCACGGTTGTGGGTTCGCCGTCTTCGTCGGTTTTAAAAAGGTAAAATTCCATCTCAGGCCCAAAGGAAAAACGGAGCCCGGCTGCCTCAGCATCTGCCACTGCCTTTTTCAGGATGCTGCGGGTGTCGCTGGCAAGCGTTGTGCCATCGGGATAGGTCACATCGCAGAACATGCGCACAACTTTGCCGCTTTCCGGCCGCCAGGGAAGGCGCACCAGCGTGGAGGGATCCGGCCGCAGAAACAGGTCGGAACGTACTTCGCCGCCAAAACCCGCGATTGCCGAGCCGTCGATTGCAATTCCCTCATGAAAGGCTTTTTTCAATTCGCTGGGCACAATTGCAATGTTCTTCTGCTGGCCGTAAACATCGCAAAAAGCAAGGCGGATGAATTTAACATCATCTTCAAAAACATACTGCAGCACATCATCGGTAGTAAACTTCATAATCAGGTACCTGCTCCCGGTTTTAATATTTTAAACGAATGATTGGGATATTCCCACCATTTGCCGGATCGATTCAAAAACGTAGAATTAACGTAAATTTTATACCCCTTACGCCCCAAAATGTCAATTGGAATGGGCCAAAATGATAGGCATCAAAAATACTCTTCATACGCGTTTCATAAAAATGCAAGTTTGGCAGTTTTAACAAAAACGCCCACTCCGCCCCGTGGTTTTTGTTTTCTGCTCCAAACATAAATATGCTGTATTGACAGGGGCTGAAATTACTGCTAAATTGTCGGCAACGTGACAAGGGCGTCACTCTCCGGGGAGAGTGGCGCCTTTTTTCTGCCGTAAAACCGGCAGGCACATACTTATATAGATAACAGCAATTCATTGCCTATGCGGGAAAAACCGTATGGGCCTATTGGCATATCTGCCTACCGATATTACATATGAGGTGAACCCAATGTTTGATGTAAAAACCGAAACTGTTTCTCCGCTGTATGATCCCAGCTTTGAGCATGATGCCTGCGGCATTGGTGCTGTTGTAAGCATTAAGGGCATTAAGACCTATGAAACGGTAGACAATGCACTGAAGATTGTGGAAAAGCTGGAACACCGCGCCGGCAAGGATGCTTCCGGCAAGATTGGCGACGGCGTTGGCATGCTTCTGCAGATCCCCCACAAGTTGATGCGCAAGGTTACCGCAGAGTTGGGAATCTGTCTGCCTGCAGAGGAACGCGACTACGGCATTGGTATGTTCTTCCTTCCCCAGGATACGCTCAAGCGTGCCCAGGCAATGAAAATGCTCGAGATCATCATTGCCCGAAACGGCATGGAATTTTTGGGCTGGCGAACTGTTCCCATTCACCCCGAGATCCTGTGTGAAAAAGCCCGCGAATGCATGCCCTGCATCATGCAGTGTTTTGTAAAGCGCCCGGAAGAAGTAAGCCGCGGAATCGATTTTGACCGTAAGCTTTATATCGCAAGACGCGAGTTTGAGCAGTCTAACAAAAACAGTTATATTGCTTCTTTCTCCTCCCGTACTATTGTATATAAGGGAATGTTTATCGTCAGCCAGCTGCGCCAGTTTTATGCGGACCTGACGGATCCGGATTGCCACAGTGCCCTTGCGCTGGTTCACTCCCGTTTCTCCACAAACACCACACCCAGCTGGGAACGTGCCCATCCCAACCGCTACATTATGCACAATGGTGAGATCAACACCATCCGCGGCAATGCCGACCGTATGCTTGCCCGCGAGGAAAACATGCTCTCCCCCATCATGAGCGAAGACGAAATGGACAAGGTGCTGCCCGTGGTTGACCAGAGCGGTTCCGACTCTGCCATGCTGGATAACACGCTGGAATTCCTGATGATGAACGG
>JAKSSN010000123.1 GCA_024403095.1 Oscillospiraceae bacterium | reverse complement strand
TCTTTACAGGTGTCTTGACACCTGTAAACGCCAATAATATACACATCTCCGCGCCGTATGTCAAGTAAAAATCTGAAGATCCACTGCCTGCAAAGGCAGAACTACTTGCTCTTGGTTTTGCGGTGGAGGCAGAGTGAGAGTACCGTAACCTTTACAAAGGCTGGAGCAAATGAAGAATTAAATATCCCGGGCTTCCGGCAAGGAAGCCCGGGATTTTTTTGCTCAATAAACATGAGTCCGAAAGAACCCGTAGAGAAAAGCTGCGACGGTCGGATGCATAGAGGTCATTCAGCTGCAGGTCCGGGGAATTCGTGAGGATCTCGTCGCCCGTGCAGGCAAGGGCAGTGATGCCCTTGGCGGAAAGGCCGGCAAAGCTGAGCTCTTCGGCCTGGAAACGGGGAAGGAGCTCCAGCAGCAGCTGGGCGCAGCCATGCTGCGGAGAAATCAGGGTCATGCTGCTGCAATTGGCGCGGCACAGCCCGTCGGGAGCAATGGCGGCAAAGCGCCAGGAACCGTCGTCGTAGCAGTAAGCATCCTCGCCGGATAAAGCGGCAAAGCTGCGCAGGGTAACAAGGGCGGAGCCGCCGGGAAGCACCACACGAGCGGCGCAGAGGACAGAGCCGTCAGAGGGGGCATAGAGATTCCAGTCGTAATCAACGGCTGCGCGGTCTTCCAGGCTGCGGATGTAGCCCTCGCGGCTGGTGAGAGCGCCATGGGTAAAGCCGGCTTCGGAAAGGCGGCCGGCAATGAAGTCCGCCAGAAAGGCATTGCGGAGAAAGGCAAAATCCAGGTAATTCACCACGCCGTTTTCCGCACACCAGGCGGCATACTCCGGGGAGACATGCAGCTGAACACGGTCTTGGCCCAGCAGTTCCAGCCGAATGGCAGAGGCATCGGCCGCATAGGCGGCTGCCTGCGCAGTGAATGCGGCAGCGTCCGGATCCAGCGCGGGGTCAACAGCGGCAGCCTCGGCATCGGAGGATGAGGCAAACAGGCTGGTGTATTCCTCATACACCGGGGCAAGCGTAAGGGCGCGGCTGCCGGCGGCCTCCAGCTGCGCGAAGGCGGAATATAGTGCCGGGCTGACAGCCACCGGCTCATTGGGGTGGGTGTTTACGGTGTGCAGAGTGCCCTCGCCGGGGGCGGGTTCAGCGCCGGGAGTGAAAAGGCGGTAGCCTTCTTCCAGGGCGCCGGCATATAAAAGGCTAAGCTGTTTGCGCTCTGCGGTGGCGCCCAGGCTGCTTTTGCCCAGCTCATACTGCAGAACAAAATCTGCTTCGGCGCTCAGCTCGCTGCCGGAATAGTCAATGGTCTGCCAGCCGGCCGATGGCGTGAGCAGCTGGCTGACGGCATAGCAGAGAGAGGAGACGGCAACGGCAAGCGCAAGCCCGATCACCAGCAGCTTGCGAAGGGGCTGGGGTTCATCCAGCTCGATCCGCTTTACCGGGCGGGGGGCATATTGCCGCCTGTCTCTGGCAGTTCGATTCATGGGAAGGGCCTCCTTTCGGTTTTGCGGCCTTACAAGTAATTCCACCCCGAATCGGGGTGGAATTTACGTTTTTTTATACTAGATCACTGCCAGCAGCAGGAACAGCAGGAAAATGGCAATGATCGTGCCAAACAGGACAAAGCCGGCAATGGCACCGGTGATGCATTTTTTGTAGTTGCGGTAGTGGTGGAAGTGCTTCCAGATAAAGGCGCCTGCCAGGCCCAGCAGGGGCAGCAGGAAGGCCAGAATGGCGTACCAGATGCTGCCGGTATCGTGCACGGGAGGCAGCTCGGTCACATCAACGGGAATCACATCCTCGGTGCTGTTGGTAACGGTGTTGGGATCGTCCGGGTCCACAATGGTAACACTCTTGAGCGGAATGTTCTTCTCGCGGATGGCGGTGTATTCCTCAATTTCCTTTTTGTTGCCGAACACCCAGTGGTCATGGCCGATATTCACCAGCTCCGGCTTATCCTCGCTGTAATCATGCATGGAAGGATCATAGGTATAAAGCACCTTGTTCTTTTCCAGCTGAGGATCGGGGATGGGGATGGCGGAGATGAGGGAATGGGTGTAGGGGTGCAGAGGAAAGTCGAACAGCTCCTCGGTGGAGGCGATCTCCACAATGTCGCCCTTGTAGATAACGGCGATACGGTCGGAGATGAAGCGGACGATGGAAAGGTCATGGGCGATGAAGAGGTAAGTGACCTCACGCTCCTTCTGGAACTTCTTCAGCAGGTTCAGCACCTGAGCGCGGATGGAAACATCCAGCGCGGAGATGGGTTCGTCTGCCACAACAAATTCCGGTTCCATAACCATGGCGCGGGCAAGACCGATACGCTGGCGCTGGCCGCCGGAGAACTCATGGGGGTAACGGGTGAGGTGTTCGGGAAGCAGACCAACTTCGTTGATCATGTTCTCCACCTTTTCCACACGCTCGGCATTGCTGTTGAACAGGTGGAAGTTATACAGACCTTCGGAGATGATGTAGTCTACCGTTGCGCGCTCGTTAATGGAGGCGGCAGGGTCCTGGAACACCATCTGGATGTTGCGGATGACTTCGCGGTCCAGCGAGCGGGGAATCTTGCCGCTGATGCGAACGCCCTTATAGTCGATCTCGCCGGCGGCGCAGGGGTTAACGCGAATAACGGCGCGGCCGATAGTGGTTTTACCGGAGCCGGATTCGCCGACCAGCGAGAAGGTCTCGCCTTTATAGATATCGAAATTTGCGTTTTTTACGGCGCGAACAGCATTTTCGCCCTTGCCGAAGGTGATGTCCACATTCTTCAGGCTAAGGATGATCTCTCTGCCGTTTTCGTCAATGGGGCCGTGCTCGGGAAGATGCGCGGCCGTTGCGTTAATTAATTCAGGCACAAACGTTTCCTCCCTTTCTTAAATATTAAAGGCCTTCATCAGCTTGCCGTGGATATCCTCGATGATCTCCGGCTTTTCCATTTTGGGTGCGCGGGGATCCAGCAGCCAGGTCTTGGCATAGTGGGTCTCGGTCACCTTGAACATGGGCGGCTCAAGCAGAGTATCGATCTTGAGGCAGTAAGGATTGCGGGGAGCAAAGGGGTCGCCCACAATGGAGTTGTAAAGGCTGGGGGGCGTGCCGGTGATGGAATAGAGCACGGTATCGCGCTGAGCCAGCTGGGGCAGCGAAGAAAGAAGCGCCCAGGTGTAGGGGTGGCGGGGATCATAGAAGACCTCTTCCACCTTGCCCACTTCAACGATCTGGCCGGCATAAAGCACGGCAACACGGTCGGCTACGTTGGCAACAACGCCAAGGTCGTGGGTGATGAACACAATGGTGTAGTTGAACTCACGCTGCAGGTCCTTCAGCAGTTTGAGGATCTGGGCCTGAATGGTAACATCCAGGGCGGTGGTGGGTTCGTCGCAGATCAGAATCTTGGGCTGGCAGGAAAGGGCGATGGCGATTACGATACGCTGGCGCATACCGCCGGAATACTGGAAGGGATAGTCGTCAAAGCGCTTTTCCGCGTTGGGAATGCCAACCTTGCGCATCAGCTCCAGTGCACGGCCGCGGGCTTCTACTTCAGAGCAGCCCTGGTGCTTGATGATGACGGAGGTGATCTGCTTGCCGATGGTGATGATGGGGTTCAGGGAGGTCATGGGGTCCTGGAACACGGTTGCGATACGGGTGCCGCGGATCTGCGTCCAGTCGGAGCCGACCTTTACCTTGGCCAGGTTGATGATGCAGGTGCCATGCAGCTTGTCGGCGCTTTCGTCCAGGTAAGCCACACGGAAGGTGACGGTATCGAACACCTTGCTGCGCTCGATCTCGTCGTTCAGGTCAACGCCGATGGTCATGGCCTGCTTCAGGCTCTTTTCCAAAGCGTCCATCATGCGGAAGCCCTTGCGGCCATAGCGGCCGACGGAAAGGTACATTTCCTTGGCAATGATCTGGTTGCGGGCCTTTACGGCATCGCTGATCTCGCCGGTGATCTCGGAAGCATAGCGGGCTTTCAGCTCAGCCATGCGCTTTTCATAGCTCTGGTTATAGGAAGTATCATTCTTCAGGGCGGCGGCATGGGCCTTAACGGCGGCAGCCTTTTCGTCCTGCAGGTTTTTAATGGCCTTTTCGTACTCGTCGATCTGCTTTGCAGCTTCGCGGATCTTCTCCTTTTCGGTGGAGGGATCGTAGGTCTGCTTCAGGTTGAAGAGCTCGGTCTTTTTAAAGCTGAGGTCGGCAATCTTTTCGGCAAAAGCAGCTTCCTCTTCGGCACTCATGGTGCCGCGGTGCTTCTTTTCATCCTCCAGCGCCTTCATCTCGCGGTAGGTTGCAGCGCCAAGCTCCAGCTTGGAATGCTGGTTCAGCTTATCTTCCGCTGCTTTGATGTGCTTTTTGGCGGCATCGTTCAGGGCAACATAGGTATCGGCCAGCTCGGGGTCATCATAGATGATGCTGCCGTTATCGATGTAGCCGTTGGAATCCAGCATGCCGGCAAAGGTCTTGGTGAAAACGGATTTGCCGGAACCGGATTCACCAACAATGGCGATGGATTCGTTTTCATAAATATCAAGGGAAATGCCGCGGATGGCGGTGAGGATACGGCCGCGCACGCGGAATTTGACCACAAGGTCCTTAACGGACAGCAGAACTTTTTTCTTTTCTTCCATGGCTGTCCCTCCTTACATATGGGTGCGGGGGTCGGATGCGTCGCCCAGGTTCTGGCCGACCACATAAAGGACCACCGTGATGATGGAGGCGATGGCAACCGGGCTCCAGAACTCAAAGCCCCAGCCGGGGGTGAGCATTGCGCTTTCTGCCTCGTAGATCAGGCGGCCAAGGCTCATTTCGGAAAGGCCCATGCCGATGTAGGCAAGGAACACTTCGTAGGAAATGTAGCTGGGGATCTCGGTGGCCAGCAGGGTTACGATAACAGAAGTCATGAAGGGCAGAATGTTCTTCATGGCAATGCGCATGGTGGAGGTGCCAAGGCAGCGGGAAGCCAGGTTATATTCGCGGTCGCGAATGATGATGACCTGGGTGCGGATGAAGTAGGCAATGGCGATCCAGCCGGTTACGGTAAGGGCAAACACCATGGTCCAGAAGCTGGGCGAGAACAGCAGCACCAGCACGGAGATCAACAGGATGTAGGGGACGTTTGCCACAATGTTATAAACTTCCGTCATGATGATATCCACGCGCTTGGAAAAGCCCCAAACAGCGCCCAGCACTACGCCCACGGTCATGTTGAT
>JAKSSN010000122.1 GCA_024403095.1 Oscillospiraceae bacterium | reverse complement strand
AAAAATGGATCTAAATCTTCACCGAGGACTTCATCCTATGTAAAAATAAAGCAGTCCAGCGGTATCCCATCGATGATCGTATCATCATGGCTGCGTTCTTTCTGGTCAACAATTACCATACAGTCAAAATCGCTGTATGCGTCATTCAGCCCGCAGCTGAACGAACCGTAGGTCACAATTGCCAGCGGCCGGTATTGTTCCTTCAGGTATTCAATCGCTTTTTGCATTCGTCATACCCCCAAACCAATCATCTAAAAACAGCCACCCCAAATGGGATGACTGTTTTGTTGGTGGACCATAGGGGGATCGAACCCCTGACCTCCAGATTGCGAACCTGGCGCTCTCCCAGCTGAGCTAAT
This sequence comes from Oscillospiraceae bacterium, assembly GCA_024403095.1. Taxonomy (GTDB): domain Bacteria; phylum Bacillota; class Clostridia; order Oscillospirales; family Oscillospiraceae; genus Limivicinus. The sequence goes on along the minus strand of JAKSSN010000122.1, from coordinate 5,012 downwards.
GGCCCATATTAAATTATAAAAAACTGCAGACAAAATTTGGCGCCTGGCGCTCTGCAGCTCGCCAAGAGCCGCTGCGCGGTTGCTCGCTTGCACGCCCGTTGCGAAGGGTGTCCCAGCTGAGCGAATGGCCCGTATTCGATTGCTAAACGATTATACCACAATCCGGTGATTTGTAAAGAAAAACTTGCTATATTACGCATTATGGTGTAAAATGCCAACGTGGCTTTTGACAAGGCTGCACTATTCGGGGAGCTAGCGGTGCCTTGTAACCTGCAATCCGCTACAGCAGGGAAGAATTCCCAACCGAGGGCTTGTTGTGTGTTGTTTGCCTCAGGTAAGCAGTGATGACAATCCGGTCTTGCGCAACGAAAACCTGTGAACCATGTCAGGCGGGGAACCGAGCAGCATTAAGCGGTGCGTTTCGTGTGCCGCAGGGTTGCCGGGTTCGAGCCGGCTGCCTGAGTTTCAGGCATACTTCATGTTCAAAGAAGGGTGTGCAGTCTTGTCAAGAGCCATAACTTTATTCTGGAGGAGGCGTACTCGCAATGAGCCAGGTATATCAGGCGCTTTATCGCAAATGCCGTCCGCAGACCTTTGACACGGTCGTAGGTCAGGAGCATATCACGGAAACCTTGAAGAACCAGGTTTCAGCCGGGCGCCTTTCCCATGCCTATCTGTTTATTGGCACACGCGGCACCGGTAAAACCACCTGCGCCAGAATTCTGGCAAAGGCGGTGAACTGCACCAGCCCGGTAAACGGGAATCCCTGCTGCCGCTGCGAAGCCTGCCTTTCCATTGCCGAGGGTACAGCCACCGATGTGGTGGAGATCGACGCAGCTTCCAACAACGGCGTAGATAATGTGCGTGCGCTGCGGGAAGAGGCTGTTTATTCTCCCACCAATCTGAAAAAGCGTGTGTATATCATCGACGAGGTGCATATGCTCTCGCTTTCGGCATTCAACGCACTGCTGAAGATACTGGAAGAGCCGCCTGAACACCTGATGTTCATTCTTGCAACCACCGAGCTGCAGAAAGTGCCGGCTACCATTCTTTCCCGCTGCCAGCGCCACAGCTTTAAGCGCCTGGATAACCAGACCCTGGCCGACTATGTGTTCAAGATCGCCAGGCAGGAAAATATTCCGGCCGATGCCGGCGCATGCGCCGCGATCGCCAACCTTGCCGAAGGCGGTGTTCGCGATGCACTCAGCCTGCTGGACCAGTGCTCCGGTTCCGGAGAAGCGGTTACCGCCGACACGGTGTGCGAATCGCTGGGCCTTACGGGCATAAGAAAAACCAGTGAACTTTTGGAAGGCATTCTGCAGCACGATACCGGCCGTGTGGTGAACGATTTTAATTCCCTTTGGCTGGATGGCAGAGATCCTTCCGGCGTGCTGGACGAGCTGAGAGGGCTTTTCCGGGACGTGATGGTGTATCACGTGGTGCCCAAAACGGGCAAGAACGTGTTTCACTCCCTGTATGACGATGTGCAGCTGAAGCACTTTGCCGATGCCCTTTCCATTGAGGAGATCACAGCGGCAATGGCAAGCATTCAGCAGTCGCTGGACAATATGAAATATGCCAAGAACCCCAAAGCAGCTGCAGAACTGTGCCTGATCTCGCTGGCGTCTTCGTTGGTGGGAGATACGGCAGCTGCCCTGCGCGGGCGCCTTGCCAGCCTGGAAGCACAGGTGAAGCAGCTGAACGCAAAGCTGGAAAACGGCGAATTTACGGCTCGCCGGCCTGCAGCGGCCCAACCGGGTGCGATTTCATCCGCACCTTTTGTTCCACAGCCTGAGCCAGAGGAAAATCTGCCTTGGGCACCGGAAGAGAGTTATGCTCCGGCGGTAGCAATGGCCAACCCGTTTATTGAACCGGATGTGCCATATACTGCTCCTGCTGTGGACAGCCCGGCCATGCCGGAACCGGTGGAGGAATATATTCCTGCGTCTGAAACAAAACAGGAAGCTCCCGTACAGGTGGCGAATGTTTCGGATGAGCAGGTGAATGAGGCTCTGCTGCATGCCCTGCCCAAAGACCTGCAGCTTGCCCTTGGCAAAGAACTGACCTGGACGCTGGCAGGTGATGTTCTTAAGATGGAAACGGATTTCTTCCGCCTTGGGCGTTTGAAAACAGGCACCCTGCTTACAGCCCTGGAAAGCACCATTTCTCAACTGTTCGGGCATGAAATGCGTGTAACGGCTGTGGAGAAAAAAGAAGAACCGGCTGTTACCGAGACCCGGGACATCAACGAGCTGAAGAAGTTTCCGGAAGTTTATTTCAGTTAATTAATTTTTAGTATTATATAACGGAGGAATTTGAACATGGCAAAAGGCGGATTCAGAGGCGGTATGCCCGGCGGCGCAAACCAGGCAAGCATGATGCGTCAGGCACAGAAGATGCAGCAGGAATTCATGAAGATGCAGCAAGAGCTGGAAAGCGCAAAGTATGAGTTCACCAGCGGTGGCGGTGCTGTTAAGGCAGTTATGATCGGCACCAGAAAGCTGGAGAGCATCGAGATCAACCCCGAAGTGGTAGACCCCGAAGATGTAGAAATGCTGCAGGATCTGATCCTGAGCGCAGTAAACGGCGCAATCCACGAGGCAGATGAGAAGACCAACGCTGCTATGAGCAAGCTGCAGGGCGGCCTGGGTATTCCCGGACTGTTCTGATATTTCGAACAGAAAAGACAAAACAGGAAGAATTCGTTCTTCCTGTTTTTTGGTGAAGGCATGTTTAAAAAAGCTTATCTTGAAATCAGCAACGTCTGCAACCTGAGCTGTGCGTTCTGCCCGGGCAATGCACGTGCGCCGCATTTTATGACGGAAGCAGAATTCCGTACCGCTGCAGAAAAGCTGCGCCCCTATTCGGATTACCTTTATTTCCACCTGATGGGGGAGCCGCTGCTGCACCCGCTGCTGGGGCGTTTTCTTGAAATTGCGCAGGAACTGGGGTTCCGCGTGATTCTTACCACAAATGCGACCCTGCTGGCAAAAACGCAGGAACTCCTGCTGAATGCGCAGGGGCTGCACAAGGTGAATATTTCGCTGCAGTCGTTTGAAGCGAACAAAGAAACCGGCCCCCTGCAGGATTATCTGAGCAGCTGCATCCAGTTTGCAAAGGCTGCGGCAGAAAAGGATAAGATCTGCGTGTTCCGGCTGTGGAACCGCAACGGGCTGGACACCCGCAACAGCGAGATCGAGGAACAGCTAAAGGAAAGCTTTGCTTCGCCCTGGGAGGAGCAGCGCCGCGGAATCCGCTTGCAAAACCGTGTGTGGCTGGAATATGGCGAAAAATTCGACTGGCCGGACCTTAGCTCCGACCGCGACCGGGAAACCGGCTTCTGCTATGGGCTGCGGGACCAGATCGGCGTGCTGTGTGACGGAACGGTGGTACCCTGCTGCCTGGATGGGGGAGGAGAGATCCGGCTGGGAAACATATTTCAGCAGGATATGCAGGAGATCCTTCAGTCGGAACGGGCAAGAAGGCTGTATGATGGTTTTTCACAGCGCAGGATCGTGGAAAAGCTGTGCCGAACCTGCGGCTATGCTGCCAGGTTTGATTAATTCACAAATTATTCGTGCTTTTGGCGGCAGCCTGTGCTAACATACGCCAGATTCTGAATATTGGAGGCACTTATCCTTTTTTATGAAAAAAATGATCGGTTTATTCTCTGCACTGCTGTGCGCACTGCTTTTATGCACTGCGGCTTATGCGGATTCCATCAGCAGCTGTGCAGTGATCGGTGCGGACCTGGATGATGAGCAGGCAGCACAGATGTATGAACAGTTTGGCATAGAACGCGGCAGCGTGCTGGAAGTACGGCTCACAAACGCGGACGAGCGCAGCTATCTGGAAGGGATGGTTGACGAGGCTCTGCTGGGCACGCGGTCCATCTCCTGTGTGTATATCGAGCTGCTGAGCGAAGGCAGCGGCATACAGGTGGATACCTATAATGTTACCTGGTGCACCCCGGAGATGTATTCTGCAGCCCTGGTAACGGCAGGCATTACGGATGCACGGGTCGTGGTCGCATCGCCGTTTGAAGTAAGCGGCACTTCGGCCCTGGCAGGCATGTACCGTGCATATCAGGAATTAACGGGCGGCGCGCTGGATGATACTGCAACGATGGTTGGCGTGGAAGAACTTACCATTACCGGCGAACTTGCCGAGGCAATCGGCTCTGCAGATTCGGAAGCAATTGTTGGGGACCTGAAACAGATCCTTACGGAAACCGTGAACATGACGGATGAGGAGCTGAGCAGCGAGATCCATGCAATTGCAAAGCAGTATAATGTGAACCTGACGGATGGCCAGGTGAAGCGGCTTGTCAATCTCTGCCGTTCACTGGAAGGGCTGAACATTGGCCAGCTTACCGAACGGGTACAGAACATGCAGAACACGATTAAAAAAGTGTCAGAAGCAAAAGACGAGGCGGCAGGCTTTCTGGAATCGCTGAAGAATGTACTTTCTTCCGTTTCAGATTTTTTCAATAGAATATCTGCTATGTTTGGCAAATAAAAAAAGAACCGGAGCTCTAAATGCTCCGGTTCTTTTTTTGTTTTATCAGATCTTTTTCCACTTTGCGCCGTTGGGAATGTCGGTGATCTCAATACCGGCTTCCTTCAGCTCGTTGCGGATGCGGTCAGCCTCGGCATAGTTCTTAGCCTTCTTGGCTGCCTGACGGGCCATGATCTGCTCAGTGATGGCTGCGTCATCTTCGCCGCCTTCTGCAATCACGGTAAAGGTGTTGGCAGTGGCAGTAGCTGCTTTCTTCAGCTCTTCGCGTTTGGCATCGGCCTTGCTGATCAGGCTAAGGCTGAGGACCTGATCGAAATCGGCGAGAACTGCCAGCTTGGTGGCATCGTTGGTCTTGTATTTCAGCACATCATACAGTGCGGTGATGGCCAGGGAAGTGTTCAGGTCATTATCCAGGGCTGCAGTGAACTTGGCCTTCAGTGCCTGGAAGGCTTCCTCGTCGATTGCTTCGCCGGAGGCGTTGTTCAGAGCGGCAA
>JAKSSN010000121.1 GCA_024403095.1 Oscillospiraceae bacterium | reverse complement strand
CTGTGCGCAGATAACATTGTTGCTCAGGCAAAAGAGATCTGCGGCAAATAAGCGAGATACAGTATAAATAAGTTTTCCCCACCTGTGTTTTCACACAGGTGGGGAATTTTTATCAAAGAGAGGCTTCACTCATCGTGAACAATAATTAGTAACCAGTTCTGCGTACATGGCAGCAGCGTAAGGCAGCAGACTGCTGTCAGGCAGAAAATGCGGATTATGCAGCGGCCAGGAACCGCCTACTCCAAAATGGATAAAGGTGCCGGGACGTTCCTGAAGGAAATATCCAAAATCCTCCGTTGTCATTACTGGCTCGGAGAGGACCTGCAGTTTTTCACTGCCAAACGCATTGCGTATCGTTTGCTCTGCGTATGCACTGATTGCATCGTGATTTACAATGCCGGGATAACTGTCGCGAGGAATGATCTCAACCGTGGTTCCGTGTGCGTCTGAGATCCGGCGAATCGCTTCGTTAAAACTGTTAACGGTTGCGGCACGGGCTTCGGGCCCAAGGGTACGAATGATCCCTTCAAATACGGCGGTATCGGCCACAATATTGCTGAGTGTTCCCGCCTGCAGCATTCCAGTGGTAATTACCAGGCGGCCATATTTTGCCTGCAGCTGCGTTTTTAACTGGTCCAGAGACGTGATCATTTCTGCAGCGGCAAGAAGCGCATCAATGCCGTTTTCAGGCTGTGCAGCATGGCAGGACTTGCCATGCACTACCACGCGGTATGTATTGCTGGCTGCATAGAACTTGCCGTATCTCACACCCAGGATACCCGCGGGAAGATCCGGGCAAACATGCATTCCAAAAACTGCATCCACTGATGGGTTTTCCAAGCATCCGGCGGCGATCATGCGTTCGGCACCGCCGTCGTCTTCTTCGTTTGGCTGAAACAGAAAACGCACTTCACCGCAGCAGGCATCGCGGTTTTGCGAAAGCAGAAGAGCTGCGCCCAAAGCAGCACTCATGTGAAAGTCGTGCCCGCAGGCGTGCATAACACCGGGAACCTGGGAGGAAAATTCACAGCCTGTGTCTTCCGTAATCTTTAATGCATCCATATCGGCACGGATCGCAATTACCGGGCCGGGGCGAGAAAAGGTAAGACGGCCAACAACAGCAGTGTCGCACATGCGTTGGGCAGGGATTCCCATTGCCTGCAGCTGCTGAGAGATGTACTCAGCGGTATTATATTCTTTTGCGCTTACTTCGGGGGCCTGGTGAAGGTCTCTGCGGAAGCGAGACATTGCTTCCGCCTGCGCGAGTGCAAGTTCTGTCCAGTTCATATCAGTTACAGAGTACGCAGCGCATCTTCCAGCGCAGTTTTCAGAGTGGTCTTTTCATCTTTCATTTTTATGATGCGGGCAGGGCAGCCGGCAACCACAGCGTTTTCAGGCACATCGGATACAACAACAGCTCCTGCGGCTACCACGGCATTGGCGCCAACGTGCACGCCTTCAATTACCACGGCATTGGCACCGACGAGAACATTATCTTCGATAATAACAGGAGTTGCGGAAGCGGGCTCAATAACACCGGCTAAAACTGCACCGGCACCAATGTGGCAGTGCTTGCCAACGGTAGCACGTCCGCCAAGAACAGCACCCATATCGATCATGGTTCCTTCACCAATCACAGCACCAATGTTAATAATGGCTCCCATCATGATCACTGCGTTGTCACCGATCTCAACCTGCTCGCGAATAATGGCACCCGGCTCAATTCTTGCTTTAATGTTTTTCATGTCAAGCATGGGAATCGCGCTGTTGCGGCAGTTGTTTTCAACCACAATATTCTGAATGGAGCTGGCGTTTGCTTCCAGAATGGGGCCGAGTTCCTTCCAGTCGCCAAATACAATCTTTGTTTCTCCGCAGGAGAATACCTGGGCGCTGCCGTATTCCACAGGGGAGCTCTCGTTGATGTACAGCTTAACGGGGGTCTTTTTTTCTGCAGTTGCAATGTAATTAATAATTTCCTGTGCGTTCATAGGAATCTCCTTAGATTGATGAATCAGCAAGCAGCTCGGCCATGCCATACAGACCAGCGCACTGCTTTGCAGTGAATACCGCGGCGGAAAGTGCTCCTTCTGCAAACAGGGCACGGGTTTCGCTCTCGTGCTTTAAGGTGAGCACCTGGTTCGGGGTGGCTATAATCACTTCATGGGTACCAACCTCATTCCCGTAGCGCAGAGCATGAATACCAATTTCGTTTTTTGTTCGTTTTCCACCCTCGGGGCGGCCAATGTTGTAGGTAGCTTCAGGGCGGACTTCCTTAATTGCGTCTGCGAGCATCAGGGCAGTGCCGCTGGGAACATCCAGCTTGCGATTATGATGCTTTTCCACAATTTCAATATCTGCATCGGGGAACATCTTTGCAGCCTGTTTTGCCAGCTGAACAAGAACGGCGATACCAAGCGACATATTGCCAGAGAAGAAAACAGGAATTGTTTCTGCTGCATGGCGTATGGCTTCCTTTTCTTCCGGGGAGTGGCCGGTGGTAGCTATTACGAGCGGCAGCTTGCGCTGCAGGCAGTATGCAAGCAGATCCGCGGTTGCCGCATGGTTGGAGAAATCAATCACACAATCAGCAGGCCCGCTGTATTGGTCAAGAGAACTGCAGGTCGGGGAGCTGCGGCTGACTTTGGCACACACGGTGTGCTCGGCGCTGGCTTCAATGAGCTCAATCAGGTGACGGCCCATTACGCCGGTAGAACCATTTACAATGATGTTCATTACAGAATACCCTCGGCGCGCATCAGGTCAAGCAGAACAGCCTTGTGGGCATCTTCCATGGGAGTAAGGGGCAGGCGCAGGTAATCTTCGCAGAAGCCCATAGCAGCCATTGCAGCCTTTACAGGGATCGGGTTCACTTCGCTGAACAGGGCCTTGATCAGGGGCAGCATACGGAGCTGCATAGCAGCACTGCCGGCAACATCCCCGGCAAAGAACCGGTCGGTGATCTCCAGGGTCTGCTTGGGTGCGCAGTTAGAGAGAACAGAGATAACACCCTGGCCGCCCATTGCAAGAAGCGGAGTGATCTGGTCATCATTACCGGAGTAGAGGCTGAGCTTGTCTCCGACAAGGGCAAAGGTCTGCATGATCTTGCTCAGGTCACCATTTGCTTCCTTAATGCCGCTGATCATGGGGTGGTCAGCCAGAGCAGCATAAGTTGCAGGCTCAATGCCAACACCGGTGCGGGAAGGAACGTTGTAAAGAATGATAGGCTTGGTTACTGCATCAGCAATGGCGGTATACATGGCAATCAGACCCTTCTGGGTAGCCTTGTTGTAGTAAGGAGTAACAACAAGCAGACCGTCAGCTCCGATGGAGCAGGCATACTGTGAAAGATCAATGGCATAAGCCGTGTCGTTGGAGCCGGTTCCGGCAATCATGGGAACACGTCCGGCAATGCGGTCAGCAGCAAATTTTAAAACTTCACGGTGCTCTTCATCGCTAAGCGTGGTGCCTTCACCAGTGGTTCCGGCGATAACCAGTGCATTGATGCCCTGCTCGATCTGCCAGTCGATTACGCGGCCAAAACGTTCATAGTCTACGCCGTCAGCAGTGGAGGGTGTGATCAGAGCGGTAGCAACACCGCGGAAGATGGGGGAAGAAGTCATTGTGGGTTCTCCTTGTTCAAATAAGATTTAAACATCGATTGCAACGCCGGAAATAAAAATGCACCCGGAATCCAAGGAATCCGAGCACGCAGCATTTATTAATAACAATTATATAGCTCACCGCATACGCGACAGTCAGACAAATATTGTTTGCCTGCCCAGGGAACTTTGGCGGAGTTCCCTTCGGCAACGACTCCTTTCCCACACTGCACCAGCATTGCCAAAGCCTGAAAACAATGGGGTACTATTAGTAGTTGCGCCTCTATCCTTAATTGCAATATTCAGTTTTATATAGTTTAACCTGTAAAAAAGCCTGAGTCAAGTTTCATTTTATATTCGGGAATTAAAACAAAAACTTTAACGATTTGAAGCGCGTTTTGGCTATTTCAATGAAAAAACAGCGCTCCGTACAAACCTGTACGGAGCGCAACTCATTTGGTTTTCTATCAGGCTTCCTTTTCCGCAGCAATCTTTGCCAGCTCTTCCTCTTCCAAAACACGGTAAGCAACTTTGCCGACCAAGGTCTTGGGCAATTCTTCCCTGAATTCAATATCATAGGGCATTGCGTACTTGGCAATGTTTTTGCGGCAGTAGTCCAAAATGGCGTTTTTGGTTTCGTCGTTGGGAGCAATATTGGGGTTCAGCTTAACAAATGCCTTTACCTTCTGCATCTTGTAGCTGTCAGGTACGCCGATCACGCAGCTCATCTGAACGTATTCGTGAGCATCCAGAATGTTTTCCAGCTGAGCGGGATAAACATTGTAGCCACTGGAGATGATCATACGCTTTGCACGGCCCTTAAAGAAAATAAAGCCCTGCTCGTCCATAACACCAAGGTCACCGGTATATACCCAGGTAAGACCATCGGCATGGGTGCGAAGTGTTTGTGCCGTCTCCTCCGGGTGGCCGGCATACTCCTTCATCACGGTAGGTCCGGCAAGCAGAATTTCTCCTTCTTCGCCGTAGGGCACTTCCTCTTCGGTTCCGGGAACCACAATTTTAATATAGGTGTCGGGGAAGGGAAGGCCGATGCTGCCTTCTTTAAACATATGGGTAGGGGTCAGGCAGCAGGCCGTGACGGTTTCGGTGGTTCCGTAACCTTCGCGTACCTGTACGGTGGATTTATGGTCATAAAGGAACTTGTCAAATTTCTTTTTCAGCTCAATGGAGAGAGAGTCGCCTCCGGAGAAAACACCCTTCAGGCAGCTGAGGTCGGCTCCATCCATGTCGGGCAGGCGGAGCAGTGCTTCGTACAGCGTAGGAACGCCGGCAATAAAATTGCAGCGGTCCTTAACAATGCGTTTTGCATAGCTTTTCGGAGTAAAGCGGGGGATCAGAATGCAGCGGCCGCCATTAGCCAGCATCGAGTGAACACATACACCAAGCCCAAAGCCGTGGAACAGGGGCATGGCAGCAAGCATCTTGTCGCCGGGCCGGAACATGGGGTTTGTGGCAATGATCTGCGCGCCAAGCGCGTTAAAGTTCTTGTTGGAAAGCACTATGCCTTTGGTGGTGCCGGTTGTACCGCCAGAGTAAAGGATCACGGCGGGAGCATCAGAAGCGCGAGCTACTTTATAGTTATAGAAACAGTTGCGGCTGAGCTTCATAAAGTCTTTCCACATGATCACAGGGGCATCAGCAGGAATCTTTTTGATCTTGCGGCCTTCTGTGAGCATATAGCCCACACGCACGGGCTTGGAAAGCTCGTCTTTTACGCTTGCAATAATGATGTTAACAACCTTCGTGTTTGCCCGAATGTTCTCAAACTTGTG
>JAKSSN010000120.1 GCA_024403095.1 Oscillospiraceae bacterium | reverse complement strand
GCACCGGCAAGGGTAGAGAAAAATTCAGCCATGGGAACAGTTCCTTTCAAACATAGTATTCGGTGGTGTAAAGCAAAATACACAACACTTTATTTTAGCATATGTACCGTTTGGGAGGCAAGAAGCAAAAAGGGGCGGAATGAGAAGAAAGGAATCAATACAAGGCTTGATGCCCGGGGTCTGGCGTTGTATAATACCGCCATCTTATTTATAAAAGGAGTACTGACTATGGCTGCGTTTACCTCTGCAGATATTCTGATTCCAAAGACCAACCTGGAGAAATGGGCAGTGATCGCCTGCGACCAGTTTACATCTCAGCCGGAATACTGGGAAGAAGTGAAGAAAACTGCAGGGGAAGAGCCCTCTGCTTTTCATATTATTTTGCCGGAAGCCGAGCTGAAGGCAGATAACACAGAACGTGCGGAAAAAATCAATGCACAGATGCGGGCTTACCTGAAAGAGGATCTGTTCCGGGAATACAAGAACAGTTTTATTTATGTGGAGCGCACGCTGATGGATGGTTCCATCCGTACGGGTGTGGTGGGCTGCATCGACCTGGATGCCTATGACTACAGCGATGATGCCGGCACAGCGATCCGTGCGACCGAACGCACCGTGCTGGAACGTATCCCGCCCCGCAAGCAGGTGCGCAGCGGTGCCGTTCTGGACCTGCCCCATATTCTTTTGCTGTGCGATGATGCTCAGCATATGCTGGTAGAATCTCTTACTGCAATCAAGGACCAGCTGCCCGTCGTTTATGACTTTGACCTGATGATGCAGGGCGGCCATATCACCGGCCGTTTGGTAGAAGGCGAGCAGGCGCGTGCGTTTGAGGAAAGCCTGGAGCAGTATACCAAAGCCATGGAAGAGCAGTGCGCCGCCACTGGGCGCAGCCCCATGATCTTTGCAATGGGCGATGGAAACCACTCGCTGGCATCCGCAAAGGCATGCCGCATGGCAGAGCTGGCAGAGCATCCGGGCGAGGACCGCTCGGCAAGCCCCCTGCGGTTTGCACTGGCAGAGCTGGGCAACATCCATGAAGAATCGCTGCACTTTGAGGCAATCCATCGCGTGGTCACGAACACTGATCCAAAGGCACTGCTGCAGCGGATGCAGGAAAAGGTCGGCGCGGCAGAAGGCTATCCCCTTCACTGGGTAACAGAAAACGAAAGCGGAACTGTGTATCTCAGCCGGGAGAAGGGCAGCATGGCTGTGAGCGTGCTGCAGGAGTTCCTGGATGAGGAGCTGGCAGGGATCGGCGGAAGTGTGGACTATATCCATGATGAGGATGCGGTGAACGCCTTAGGAAAAAAACCGGGCTGCATCGGTCTTCTGCTGCCGGCAATGGAGAAAAAAGACCTGTTCCCGGCAATCGTGGCAGGCGGAGTGCTGCCGCGTAAGACCTTCTCTATGGGCCATGCCAGAGAAAAGCGCTATTATCTGGAAGCAAGAAAGCTGGAAGAAAACTAAGATCAGGACCTGTGCATGACAGGCATACTTTCAATAAAATAATATAAAAAGAGGACCGTTTCCCGATTGGGAAACGGTCCTCTTTTAACAAACAGCGAATCTTGGAATTATTCCTTAATGAGTGTCTGAAGGATCTGAACGGCGTTTGCAGCGGCACCCTTGCGGACCTGGTCGCCGCAGCACCACAGAGTAAGGCCATTTTCGTTGCAAAGGTCGTCGCGGATGCGGCCAACCCAAACCAGATCCTGATTGGTGGTATCCAGCGGGGTGGGGTAGCAGCGGCCTTCGTAATCTTCAATCAGCTTGCAGCCGGGGTAGTTGCGGACAGCTTCCTTGGCCTCTTCAATGCTTACCTTGCGCTCGGTAACAATGGTAACAGCGATGGAGTGGCTGCGCATAACAGGAACGCGTACGCAGGTGCAGTTGACCTTGAGGTCGGGGTTGTGAAGGATGCGGCGGCCTTCGTTCTGCATCTTCATTTCTTCATCGGTGTAAAGGTTATCCTTCATGCTGCCGATAAAGGGAATTACGTTTGCAGCGATCTGTGCGGGGAAGACCTTGCGCTCAATGGGTTCGCCCTTGGAGATGGCTTCCATCTGGTTCTGCAGCTCGCGCATGCCGTTTACGCCGGCACCGGATACTGCCTGGTAGGTGCAGGCAACTGCGGTTTTGATGGGGCTGATCTTTGCAATACCGGCAACTGCCATCATGGTGATGATGGTGGAGCAGTTGGGGTTGGAGATAACACCCTTGTTCAGGAAAGCATCTTCGCCGTTGATCTCGGGAACGACCAGAGGAACTTCGGGGTCGAGACGGAAGGCGGAGCTGTTATCGATGTAAACAGCGCCGGAAGCAACGATATCGTCGCGGTACTGGCGGCTCTGCTCAGCTTCTACTGCGCCAAGAATAAAATCGCAGCCGGCAAATGCTGCGGGGCCAGCTTCCTGGATCACAACATCCTTGCCATGGAACTGAATGGTGGAACCGGCGCTGCGTGCGCTGGCCATAGGAACCAGTTCGCTCACAGGCACGTTATACTCTTCAAGAACCTTGCGCATTTCCTGGCCGACGGCACCGGTTGCGCCAAGAATACCAACTTTATAAGATTTCATATCTGTTCACTCCTGTTTATAAAAATACCGGCTCTGTTCCGGTAATAACAGAACCGCTCAAGAACCAGTACCTGTCCTTCTCAGACAAATAACCGTCCGCGAAAAAAAGACACTTGTTTTTTGAATGGAGTCAGTGTATCATACACCCGTGTGAAAAACAAGCACTTTTTTACAGCAAATTGATGAAACAGGAGTTTTTACCATGAGCAAAGATTACATGATCTATCAGAGCACAAGAGGCTGCAAAACAGTTTCACCTTCGGCCGCAGTGCTGAAGGGAATTGCGGAGGACGGCGGCCTTTATATAATGAAGGACATGGACAAACTGAGCTTCGACTGGCAGGCATGCCTGAAGCTGAATACGATCGACAAGGCAACCATGATCCTTTCGGCCCTGCTTCCCGACTACGAAAATATGGCCGAGCTTACTGAGCGTGCCTACCGCGGCCGCTTCGAGACCGATGACCTGACTCCTGTAGTAAAGGTTGGGGAGGACTTTGTTCTGGAACTGTTCCGTGGCCCAACTTCTGCGTTTAAAGATGTGGCGCTTTCCATGCTGCCTCAGCTGATCACAGCTGCCCGCAAGCAGGAGAACGTGACCGATAAGATCGTGATCCTTACCGCCACCAGCGGCGACACCGGCAAAGCTGCGCTGGAAGGCTTCCATGATGTGGATGGAACCGGCATTATTGTATTTTACCCCGATGGCGGCGTTTCCCCGGTACAGCGTGCCCAGATGGCAACCCAGAGCGGCAACAACGTGAAGGTCTGCGCAGTCAAGGGCAACTTTGACGACTGCCAGCGCGGTGTAAAAGAAACCTTTGCCAAGGACAGCGCAGAGCAGCTGCTGGAAGGCAAGGGAGTTCGCCTGTCTTCCGCCAACTCCATCAACATCGGCCGTCTGGCGCCCCAGGTGGTGTATTACTTTGTAGCCTATTCCGAACTGCTCAGCCGCGGCGAGATCGCCCTGGGCGACAAGATCGACTTTGTGGTTCCTACCGGCAACTTTGGCGACATTCTTGCGGGCTATTTTGCCAAGCTGATGGGCCTGCCCGTTGGCCGGCTGGTCTGTGCCTCCAATGCCAACAATGTGCTTACGGACTTCCTGAACACAGGTGTATACGACAGACGTCGCCCCTTCCTGCGCACCACATCCCCCTCTATGGACATTCTGGTGTCTTCCAACCTGGAGCGTATGCTTTATCTTGCAGCAGGCGGCGATACCGAAAAGGTAAAGGGATACATGGAAGAGCTTTCCGCCAATGGTGTTTACCAGATCTCTGCTGAGGAGCTGGCACGCATCCGCGAGACCTATTCTGCCGGCTTCTGCAGCGAAGAGGAGACCGGGAAAACCATCGGCAAAGTATGGAAGGAACACAGCTATCTCTGCGATACTCACACCGCGGTTGCTATGACGGTTTGCGCTGAATATAAGAAGAGCAGCGAGTATACCGGCAGCAAGGTGGTAGTGCTTTCCACAGCCTCTCCCTTCAAGTTCCCCGCAGCTGTGCTGCAGGCAATCGGCGGCAACACCGAGGGTGATGAATTTGAACAGATGGAAGAGCTCTCCCGCATGACCGGCGTTCCCGTGCCGGCAAACCTTTCTGGCCTGAAGGCCCGCCCGGTGCTGCACAAGGATCTTACAGACCGCGATACAATTACAGAATATGTGATGAGCCAGATCTTTGAGGTCTGATGATTACATAATGGTTACAAATAATTCTGTAACAAAGCGTCACGGTAAGTTCTTAAGAAAACTTTAAAAATTACAAAAATGTAACATATAGGCAGTATCAAAGCCCCTGAAACCTTGGTTTCGGGGGCTTTGATTTGCTGAGAAATCCAATGAATTCCACGTATATGCGGCTCATATATGGCAAAACACAAGATATTGTGCTTGATTTAGAAAATGGTAACAGTTTGTAATAACTTGTAAATATTTAAGAAAAATTATGAATTTAATGCTTGCAATTTGGTTACAAGTATTGTAGTATAAGGACCGTAAAGTAAGTTACATAATCTGTGTAACTGTTATTTATTATTTCTGCGGCGCTGCTGCAGAAGCCAAGATCAGTACTAAATACGTCCCCGGGGGACGGTTAGGAGGAAAAGAACATGAAGAAAAAGCTTCTTGCCATGCTGCTCACCCTTTGCATGGTAACAGCAATGGTTGCCGGCCTGGGCATTTCCGCCTATGCGGCAGACGACATTTCCGCGGACACCACCGTGGGATACATCATTCCTTACAAACTTGCATCCGGTGATACCGTTGCAAAGGTTTGCCAGAAGCTCGGCGTTGATTTCAGCGCAAAGCAGGCTGAGATCAGCCGGATCAACGCAATTACCGACTACACCAAGCTTGCCGTCGGCAAGGTCGTATGGATCCCGGTAACCAGCGTTGGCACAGCCACTGACTACTACACCCTGAAGGCTCACGTAGTTGCCAATGGCGATACTCTGGCTGGCATCTGCGCACAGTATGGTGTTGCAACCGGCGATGCTCTTCTGAGCCGCCTGAACAACGCAACCATCACCGTGGGCTCCACCCTCACCGTTCCCGTATTCAAGGGCGATACCAAGACTGCAATCGTCACTCCGGGTTCTGCTGCTCCTACCACTCCGGCAGTCAGCGGCGGCACCGTGATCTCCACCGGAACCACCACCGGTGCAGGTACCACAGTTACCGGCGATACCGTTGCATACTACCTCATCCCCTATACCATGAAGGCCGGCGATACCGTCCTTAAGGTGTGCAACACTCTGGGAATTGATTTTGCAGCAAACCAGAACCTGATCACTCGTGCAAACAACATCACCAGCTACTCCACCATTCCTGTTGGCAGAACGCTGCTGCTCCCCTGCACCAA
>JAKSSN010000012.1 GCA_024403095.1 Oscillospiraceae bacterium | reverse complement strand
AGCTTCCGGGCGGAATCACACTTCCCATCAGCGAGATCGTAGGTATGTCCCTGCGAGGGGCAACCGATCTGTATATCGGCACATTGAACGGCAACCATTTTCAGCTGAAAACCGCCAAGGTTCGCAACACTGTAAAATATGTGGAAGCCTGCCGTTTCCTTGGTGCGAAATTCGACTGTGCTGTTTAAAAGAGCAATTCCTCACAGATTGATATATTATTCAAAAAAAATAAGAGAGCAGGGAGATCATAGTTATGTTCAAAGCAGGATTTGATAACGAAAAATATCTGAAAATGCAGTCACAGAACATCCGTGACCGTATCAGCAAGTTTGGCGGCAAGCTGTACCTGGAATTTGGCGGCAAGCTGTTTGATGATTATCATGCTTCCCGCGTGCTGCCCGGTTTTGAGCCCGACAGCAAGGTCCGCATGCTGCTGGAGATGAAGGACGAAGCCGAGATCGTTATTGCCATTTCTGCTGAGGACATTGAACGCAGCAAGCGCAGAGGCGACCTTGGCATCACCTATGATGAAGATACCCTTCGCCTGATCGATGCCTTCCGCAGCATCGGGCTGTATATCGGCAGTGTTGTTATTACCCATTATCGCGGACAGACCACAGCAGATAAATTCAAGACCCGTCTGGAATCCCTTGGCATTCCCTGCTACCGCCACTATATCATTCCGGATTACCCCTCCAATGTATCTCTTATTGTTTCGGAAGAAGGCTTTGGCAAAAACGATTACATTGAAACCACCCGCAGCCTGATCGTGGTCACTGCTCCCGGCCCCGGCAGCGGAAAAATGGCCACCTGTCTCAGCCAGCTCTATCATGAGCATCTGCGCGGAATCAATGCCGGCTACGCCAAATTTGAAACCTTCCCCATCTGGAATATTCCTCTGAAGCACCCTGTAAACCTTGCCTATGAAGCCGCCACCGCCGACCTGGACGATGTGAACATGATCGATCCCTGGCACCTGGATGCTTACGGTGTGAAGACCGTTAACTACAACCGCGATGTTGAGATCTTCCCTGTGCTGGAAACCATTTTTAAACGCATTTACGGCGAATGCCCCTACAAGAGCCCCACAGATATGGGTGTAAATATGGCCGGCTACTGCATTTTTGATGATGACGCCTGCTGCGAGGCAAGCCGCCAGGAGATCCTGCGCCGTTACTATTCCGCTGCCTGCGCAGTACGCAACGGTCTTTCCAACGGCAGTGAGCAGCGCAAGATTGAGCTGATCATGAGCTCTGCCGGCATTAAGCTGGATGAGCGCCCTGTTGTTAAGGCCGCCCTGGACCGTGCCGCTGAAACCGGCGGTCCCGCTGTTGCCATGGAGCTGCCGGACGGAACGATCGTCACCGGTAAAACGACCTCTCTTCTTGGCGCCTCCTCTGCCTGCCTGATTAATGCACTCAAGCATCTTGCCGGCATCGACAAACGCATCCCCCTGCTGGCTCCCGGAGTGATCGAGCCCATCAACCACCTGAAGGTGGAACACCTGCGCAACCACAATCCCCGCATGCACACCGACGAGCTGCTGCTTACGCTTTCCATCTGCGGAGTCACGAATCCCATGTGCACGCTGGCCATTGACCAGCTGGGCAAGCTGAAAAACTGCGAAGCTCACTCCACCGTTATTCTTTCCAATGTGGA
Source organism: Oscillospiraceae bacterium (assembly GCA_024403095.1). Classification (GTDB taxonomy): domain Bacteria; phylum Bacillota; class Clostridia; order Oscillospirales; family Oscillospiraceae; genus Limivicinus. The sequence goes on along the minus strand of JAKSSN010000012.1, from coordinate 18,595 downwards.
TGAAAGCCTGTTTAAAAAGATTGGTGTGAATATCACCTTTGAGCCTGCCTACCAGGTAAAGAAGCTTTATCATAAATAAAGGGAACTTCTTCCCGTTCCCGGGAGTTTCTGCATGAGTACTGTTAAGATCCTTGCCGTAGGCGATGTATGCGGCGAACCCGGTCTTTCCATGCTGGAAAAGACCCTGCGCAACTACCGAAAAGAAAACGATATCTCATTTGTTGTTGTAAACGGCGAGAATGCCAACGTAGTCGGCATTACTCCTCGCCAGGCCGACGCGATCTTTCGCGCCGGAGCTGATGTGATCACCCTGGGCAACCATACCTGGACCCGCACCGAGCTGCAGCCCTATCTGGATGAAAAGCGGCGCATCCTGCGTCCTGCCAATTTTGGACCGCAGTGCCCCGGCCGCGGAATCGATGTGTTCTCCATGCCCTTTGGTGATGTGTGTGTGCTGAACCTGATGGGCCGCTTTACCCTGGACAGCAACACAGATAACCCCTTTGTTATTGCAGAAGGCTATTTTAATGAGATCCGTGAAAAGATCGTTCTGGTGGATTTTCACGCCGAAGGCACCAGTGAAAAGCTTGCCATGGGCTATCTGCTGGATGGCAAAGCATCCGCTGTCTGGGGTACGCACACCCATGTGCAGACCAGCGACGCGTGCGTGCTGCCCAAAGGGACCGGGTATATCTCCGATCTGGGCATGACCGGCGCCTCCTATTCCGTGCTTGGAATCGATGTGGAGCAGAGCATCGGAAAATTCATGGGGGATCCTCCGCGGCGCTATGAATCCGGCAAAGGCCCCGGAAAGCTGGAAGGCTGCATTTTCACCATCGACACCGAAACCGGACGCTGCCTTGCTGCAGAAGCTGTAAGACTGAAATGAGTACGATCCGTATCCTTCATGCCGCAGATCTGCATCTGGATTCTGCTTTTGAAAGCCTTTCCGCCGTGAAAGCCGCGTTTCGCCGCCAGGAGCAGCGCGATCTGCTCTCCAGGTTTGCCGGGCTGGCCGAGGAGCATTCTCCCGACCTGGTCTTCTTGAGCGGCGATTTGTTCGATAGCTTTTCGGCCTATTACGAAACCGGGGAAGCCCTGCTGTCCTGCCTGCGCCGCATTCAGGTTCCGGTCTTTATCACCCCCGGGAACCATGACTTTTATGGTCCTTCCTCTCCCTATACACGGCTTGTCTTTCCTTCGAATGTGCGTATCTTTACGCAGCCAAAGATCGAATATTTCACCATTGGCGCAAATATCCGTGTGTTTGGTGCCGCTTTTTGCGACCGCACCTGTCCTCCCCTGCTGAAGGACTTTCACGCACCGCGGGAATCTGGCGTGCTGAACCTGATGTGCCTGCATGCCGACCTGATGGATCCTTCTTCGGGATACTGCCCCGTCTCGCCTGCAGATATTGCCCAGAGCGGCATGGACTTTATTGCATTCGGCCACAACCACACTCCCTCCGGTCTCTGCCGGGAAGGGAACACCTGGTATTCCATTGCCGGCTGCCCGGAAGGTCGCGGCTTTGACGAGACCGGCGACCGTTTTGTGAACCTGATCGATCTGGATGCCGACAGCTGCCGCATTCGTCAGCTGAGCATCGCCGGGCGGCGCTATGAATCCCTGAATGTTGACATTAGCGAAACGGAACCCGCTCTTGCGATTGCTGCTGCTTTGCCCGACGAAACGGCGCAGGATATCTACCGCATCACTCTTACCGGCCAAACCGCGCAGGCCCCGGATCTGTCCAGCCTGCACCGCAGCCTGGACCCGCTGTTTTTTGATCTTCAGCTGCGTGACCGCACTGTGGTTGCAGAAGACCTGTGGAAAAGTGCCGGCTCCGACACATTAAAAGGGCTGTTTTTATCCAAGCTGCTTGAACTGAAGCAAAATTGCCGCACAGAGGCAGAACTTGCCCGCATCGAGCAGGCTGCCCGCTGGGGAATTGCTGCACTGGAGAATCGCGAGGAGGTGTGCTCCCATGAGAATTAACCGCCTCACGGCATCCTTTGGCAAGCTGGAAAACGAGACTCTTCAGCTGCACGATGGGCTGAATATCATCTGCTCGCCGAACGAGAGCGGAAAGACCACCTGGTGCGCCTTTATCCAGGCAATGCTTTATGGCGTAGATACCTCCGAGCGCAGCCGCGCCGGCCTGCTTGCCGATAAAACACGCTATATTCCATGGTCCGGTGCCCCAATGGAAGGCACAATGGACCTGACAGCCGACCGCTGTGACATCACGCTTACCCGCACAACAACGGTTAAAAATGCTCCCATGAAGGAGTTTCGCGCCGTTTATACCGGAACATCCGAAGCCGTAGACGGCCTTACCGGCCAGAATGCTGGCCAGGAGCTTACCGGCGTTACCCGGGATGTATTCCGGCGCAGCGCGTTTATTTCGCAGGGCAATGTTGCTGTTACCGGCAGCCCGGAGCTGGAAAAGCGGATCCTGTCCATTGTATCCACCGGTGAAGAGCATTCCTCCTACTCCGAAGCAGACGAGCGTCTGCGTTCCTGGCAGCGCCGCCGGCGCTACAACAGCAAGGGCATTCTGCCCGATCTGGAACGCAGCCTGGAAGAAGATCGCCGCCGCCTCGCCGAGCTGGAGCAATGCCGGCAGGAGGCCTCTGAGCTGAACGCCCAGCTGCAGGCAGAAAAGGCTGCCTGTGCCCAGCTGGAAAAAGACCTGAACACCAACCGGAAGCAGCAGCGAAAAGATGCTCTGGACCGGCTGAATGCTGGAAAAGCAAGCCTGAATGCCAGCAGTGCTGCCCATGATGAAGCTTCCGCTGAGGTTGCCCGCCGCAAGCAGCAGCTCTCCCAGACCTGTTTCGGTCTGCGGCCGCTGGAGAAGGTGGAAACGGAAACCGCGGCAGATCTTGCACGGATCCGTGAGCTTACCGGTACCATCAACGCCCGAAATCCCGCTCTTCCGTTTTTACTGCTGTTTCTGCTTGCGATTGCCGGTGCAGCACTTTACACGGCATTCGATTCTCTTGTGTATGTCCTTGCGGCTGCAGTATTCTGCATTGCCGCCTGCGCGCTGCTGTTTCTTTATGTTAGAAAAAAGAATCACATTGCGGCTGCCGCAGAAGAACAGTCTGCGCTCCTGCGTCGCTACCAGGCAGAGGATACGCAGGATATTCTGGATCAGCTGGAAGAATTTCGTGCCCTTTATGCTGCAGCAGCAGAGGCCTTTCAGCGGGAACGCCAGCTGTACCGGGAATATCAGGCAGCGCTGGACTCCCATTCACAGACCGAGTCTGAGGTCCTTTCGCAGCTGGATTTTTCTGCCGGGTCCTCCCTTTCCGCTTCGCTTGCCTCCGACCTCTCCGCTGCGCGTCAGAACGTGCTGGCGATCACAGAGCGGCTGGCTGAACTGAACGCGCGCATCTCCCTTCTGGGTGATCCCACCGCCCTGAAAAGCAACATTTCTCTTCTAAGCGAGCAGCACAGCGCAGTGGAAGAAGAGTATGCTGCCATTTCCCTTGCCCTGAAGACCCTGAAGGAAGCCGACACCGAACTGCAGACCCGCTTTGCGCCGCGTCTTGGGGCCGTTGCTGCCGGGTATATGTCGGTAATGACCGACGGGAAATACACCGAACTTATGATCAACCGCGACTTTTCTGCCATGGCCCGCGCGGCCGGCGATGCAGTTGCCCGCGACAGTGCTTATCTCAGCACCGGCACCACAGATCTGCTGTACCTTGCGGTTCGCCTTGCCGTTTGCGAGCTTGCCATGCCAAAGGGAGAGACCTGCCCCCTGATCATTGATGATGCGCTGGTGAACCTGGATGAGGCCCGCTACGAGGCCGCGATCCGTCTGCTGAAGGAAATTGCACGGGAACGTCAGGTGATCCTGTTCACGTGCCGCAGCTGAGCTGCAGCCGATATTGTTTTCCTTGTCATTTTATTCCGAAAATTGTATAATGACTGGGTCCTTCTCGTTTGAAGGTATTCTTTTTCTTAAAGCGAATCCGAAACTGGTTTATTCTGGAGGCTTACTTTATGGCAAAATATACCCGTCGCCGCGGCGACCGCAAGGAAGGACGTCTTCTTCGCTCGCTGCCTGCCTTTAACAAGTTCATTCCTTATATCATGCCCACCCGCAACGATGCCCTCAACTATTATGAAGAGAGCTTTGAGGTTTCCGGTATTGATAAATTCCTGCGTGCACAGCGCGTTGAAGGTTACAAAGGCATTGGTATGCTCCATTTCCTGATCGCTGTTTATATCCGCTGTCTTTCCATGCTGCCCGGTGCCAACCGTTTTGTGGTCGGCCGTCGCATTTATGCCCGTGAAAACATCGAGATCGTTATGACGGTCAAACGCAGCCTTACCACTGAAGCCACAGAGACCACCATAAAAGTGGTCTTCCAGCCAACCGACACCATTTTTGATGTTTACCGCAAGATGAACGAAAAGATCAACGAGATCAAATCGGACGACGAAAACAACAACACCGAAGATGTTGCCGAAGCACTCACCAAGCTGCCCCGCTGGATGCTCCGCTTTGCCATTCTTGTTCTGCGTGTTATGGACTATTTTGGCTGGATCCCCCAGTCTCTTCTGGATGCAAGTCCCTTCCACGGCTCCATGATCATCACCGATCTTGGCTCGCTGCGCATCGGCCCTGTGTTCCACCACATCTATAATTTTGGTACCCTGCCCGTGTTCATGGCTTTTGGCGCCAAGTACCACAAGTATGAGCTCAACCGCCACGGCCAGGCTGAGGATCACAAGTACATCGATATCAAGATGACCATGGACGAGCGTATCGTGGACGGCCACTATTTTGCACAGATGCTTCAGGCCTTCCGCTTTATCTGTGACCACCCCGAGATCGTTGCTGCTCCTCCCACCCGCGTGGTCGAGGATATTGACTGAACTACATAACAAAAAAAGAGCCGGCTGTAAGCCGGCTCTTTTTGCTGCCAATAACAAATCCGCAGGCTGCTGCCTGCGGATTAATCTTTATTTATTCCAGGGGTTATTGGGATTCCAGTCTGTGGGGTCCCAATCGCGATTTGCAATATTTTCGCTGATTTTGGGTGCTTCCGGTTTTCCAAGCGGGCCGGGTTCCTCTGCGCAATACATCTCAACCGCTTCAATATTATAACGGTTTTCATAGATCCACTGGGCATCTCTTACCTGCAGCCGGATGCATCCCATTGATGCGGAAGTACCCAGGCGGTCAAACTCCCAGTATTCCAGGGAGGACGGATCGCCATAGGCGGTGTAGGGTACCGAATGGAACAGAATATCTCCCACGATCTGCACCGTATACTGGCCGAATACATTGCCGAACAGCGCATGCCAGCGATTTGCGACCCCCAGCGTATAAATGCCGGAAGTTGGCGTGTCGCGGCCTGTGGAGCAGACCATTGCCTTATAAGGAATGGTATATTCTCCCGCACCGTCTTTTGCATATACGGTAACTGTGTTTGCCTGCACGTTCACCTTAATAAAGTAATACCGGCGGGCATTGGTATCCCAGCGCAGACGGTTCATATACGGGTCCGGCGTGGGTTCCGGGGTGGGCTCAGGGGTAGGTTCCGGCGTTGGCTCGGGTGTGGGCACAGGAGTGGGCTCCGGCGTGGGTTCAGGAGTTGGCTCAGGGGTAGGTTCCGGCGTCAGCTCGGGGCTGGGCTCCGGTTCCTCCACGGCAGAAGTCTCCGCAGCGGCGCTCAGATTCTGCACATAACCTGCCGCTGCCGAGCTGAGCAGCAGAAGGATCAGAAGGGCAGCGATCAGCTTTTTCATGCTTTTCCCGCCTTATTCATCAAATTTATACATCAGGTCCTGCTTCAGACTGATGGCTTCTTCCTGGCCTTTCAGTACTCGCCGCAGCGCAGGAAGCGCGTGGAGGATCATCAGAGCGCAAAGGATAAACAGCATTTTCTGGTTCAGCTTGTTATCCACCACCAGCACGCCCACAGCCGCATCGATCACTGCAGCAGCAATCAGGCCAACGGAAAGATGCTTGGAGATGAACACGCCGGCAGCCAGAACAACAAGCCCTGCGATTCCTGCCGAAGGATCTACAAACAGGCAGGTAATAATAAACGCTGCCGCTGCATTCCCCCCGCGAAAACCATACATCCAGGGATACATTCTGCAAAGGCACATCAGCAGCCCTGCCATAACGCGGCCGACCTCAGCATAGCCTACGCGGCCAAACAGAAATCCGCCGATCAGGATGGGGATGAGATCCTTGACCACTTCCACCAGCAGCACCTTGGCCGCTCCGGGAATGCCATAGATCCGGCGAAAGTTGGAAATAAAACGGTTGCCTTTTCCCAGTCTTCTCAGGTTTCGGTGAAAGATGAAATTAGAAGCCAGCACCTGTGTGCTCAGATTTCCAAAAAAACAGGCAATCAGTGCTGTAAGAATGGAAACGACCCAATATTTCATTCCTTATCACCTTTCTGTCGGATCACCATACGGATCGGTGTTCCCTCCAGCCCAAATACCGCACGAATCTGGTTTTCCAGATAGCGCTGATAGGAATAGTGGAAAAGCTCTCTGGTGTTGCAGAACACCACAAAATTGGGCGGGCAGATTCCGGTCTGCGTCATGTAATAGATCTTCAGGCGGCGGCCCTTATCTGTGGGCGGCTGCACACGAGCCTGTGCATCTGCCAGCACATCGTTCAGCATACCGGTGGTAATGCGCATATGGCTCTGATCATTTACAAAGTTGATCAGTTCATACAGGCGGTCCACACGCTGTCCGCTCTGAGCGGAGATGAACACGATGGGAGCATAGCTCATGAATGCCAGGTCGCGCATCACGTCCTTGCGCATTTTTTCCATGGTGCCGGTCTCTTTTTCCACCAGGTCCCACTTGTTCACAACAACGATCGATGCCTTGCCTGCCTCGTGTGCCAGGCCGGCGATCTTGGTATCCTGGTCGGTAACTCCGTCGCGGGCGTCGATCATGATCAGGCACACATCCGCGCGCTCGATAGCCAACTGGGCACGCATGACCGAAAACTTTTCGATTCGCTCATCCACCTTGGACTTGCGGCGAATTCCTGCCGTATCAATAAACATAAACCGGCCCTGTTCGTTTTCGAACACGGTGTCAACTGCGTCACGCGTTGTGCCGGCCATGTCACTTACGATGCAGCGCTTTTCTCCCAGAATGCGGTTGATCAGAGAAGACTTGCCCACATTGGGCTTGCCGATCACGGCAACACGAACGAGATCCGTGTCCTCTTCTTCCTCTTCCTCCTCAGGGAAGCTTTCCAGGCAGGCATCCAGCAGGTCGCCGGTGCCATGGCCATGTACTGCGGAAACAGCGATCGGGTCGCCGAGTCCCAGCTCATAGAACTCATACAGGGCAGGATCCTCTGCACCGGTAGAGTCCGCCTTGTTCACTGCAAGGACCACCGGCTTGCGGGACCGAAGCAGCATACGTGCCACATCGCGGTCAGCTGCCGTAACACCGGTGCGAATATCGGTGACCAGCACGATCACAGTGGCTGCATTAATGGCGATCTGAGCCTGTTCACGCATAAACAGCAGGATCTCGCTGTCGGTGGTGGGCTCGATACCGCCGGTATCTACCATATCAAATTTTCTTCCGTTCCACTCGCACTCGGCATAAAGACGGTCGCGGGTGACACCGGGGGTGTCTTCCACAATGGAAAGACGCTGCCCAACCAGGCGGTTGAACAGCATGGACTTGCCGACGTTCGGCCGCCCAACAATTGCCACAAGAGGCCTTGCCATACCATACCTCCGAATCTATCTTCCGGCTTCTGCGCAGCCGCGCAGAAGCGCTGTTTTCCTGTTAATTGTAACGGTAATATTCCGTTTCTTCTATGGTTCCCGGTTCTGCCGGGGGGATCTGTTCCGGAGCGATTCCCGCCATGGCATCCCATAGTTCAAAGCCATCGCTTTGTATGGGCCAAATGGGAACTCCCAGCTCAGCGCTTGCCTGGGCAAGCGTAATATCATCCAGGAAATCCCGTTCCTGTTTGCGGATCATGTTGCTGGAGATCAGCAGGCGCGCCCCCAGCGGTTTTCCCTTCAGCTGTGCAATCAGGTCGCCGCCTGTTACCAGGCCGGTCACATCAATGGAGTGCCCAAAAAAGTCATTCTCAATGGCATAAACATGGGCATTCAGCTCAGGGTAGGTTTTTTTTGCCTCGTCAACCAGCTGCTGAAAAAACGGTGCAGCTGCAACTCCGGTAGCAATGGAGAACTCCTGCCCATCCGGTGGGTCGGAAAGGCGCAGCGCCGAGCGGAACTCCGTCTGCAGCAGACGGATCATACCAACTCCGTTCTCCAGCTGCGTATGCTCTTCATAATATTCATCCTCCGGCAGCTCACGGCCTGCCTTCAGATACATTTCATCGCTGCAGAAAAAGATCCTTGTGCCAAAACGTTCTCTGCATTCTTCTGCAAAGGCTTCCACCAGGTCGATGGTCTCGCCGGCACGCTGAGCCGTAAACGGGGTGAGCGGATAGAGCCCCTCGCGATATTTCGTAACACCCAGGGGCACAATGGACACACTGTGTACCGAAGGGTACATCTCTGCCAGCTCCTGCATGGAATGCAGCAGCTCCTGCCCATCGTTGATCTCGGGGCAGCAGACGATCTGGCAGTTCATTACAATGCCATTGGCCGCAAAGAAATGCATGGTATCAATGGTCTCGCCTGCGTGCGGATTCTGCAGCATTTCGCAGCGCAGGGCGCGGTTTGTGGTGTGGACCGATACATTGACCGGGCTGATATGCAGATCCGCGATCCGTTGGATCTCACGTTTGGAAAGATTAGTCAAGGTGATGTAGTTGCCCAGCAGAAAGCTGAGGCGGGCATCATCATCTTTAAAATACATGGTCCTGCGCATTCCCGGAGGCAGCTGGTCCACAAAGCAGAAGATGCAGTTATTGGCGCAGGAGCGCGGATTATCCATAAGATAGGTCTCAAAGTCCAGGCCCAGGTCGCCGCCCTCACGCTTTGTGACCTTAAGATTGTATTCCTCGCCGTTTTCACGGCGCAGGTCCACGCTGAGCTTTGCATCGTAGGCATAGAACTTATAGTCCAGCACGTCCAGTATTCGGTTGCCGTTGATTGCGATCAGCTCGTCCCCCGGCTTTGCCTTGTGGCGCAGCGGGCTGTTGCTGTCGATCGACCGAATCACATTTTTCATCTTTCCGCTTCTCCGGTAACAGTTTCATATACGCAAAAGGAGGAAAGGCTGAACCTCTCCTCCTCAAGCGTTTTTACTTGCTCTCTTCGACCTTGATGACCTGACGACCATTGTACTGACCGCATGCCTTGCAGGCACGATGGGGCATACAGAAAGCACCGCAGCTGGGGCACTTTACGATGTTGGGAGCCTCGAGCTTCCAGGTGGAAGAACGTCTCTTGTCACGTCTCTGACGTGATACTTTTCCCTTAGGGACCGCCATATTGACACCTCCTGATCACAGCTGTCATGAGCAGCTAAATTAATTATTTATCCAAAAGCTGCTCAAGCACAGCAAATCTTGGATCGACTTCTTTCCCGCACGCGCAGGAACCTGAATTAAGATTCTTGCCGCATTTGGGACAAATGCCCTTACAATCCGGCATGCAGAGAAATTTGGTATCCATATCCAGAATGAAGCAGGTGGACACGATCTCGCTCATGTCGATCTCGTTTCCCTCCAGCAGGAACAGTTCCGGATTTTCTCCATCATCCTCTTCGGCAATGATTCCGTGCAGCTGCGTGACCTTTTGGGTTTTGAACTCATCTCCGCAGCGGTCGCAGATGCAAACCATTTCCGCGGAAACTTCGCCCTTAACATGCAGCACACCGGCCTCATTCACCACTTTACCGACCGCATGCGGCAGAGTGCTGTATGCAACGATCTGCGGATAATCAAGGTTATCTGTTTCCAGATCCAGCTCGAACGGAATTGAGCCGCCGGGCATTTCGATGATTTCATGCAAATTGATGCGCATAGAATCTCCTCACACATACAAAAGGGCAGAAAAGCCCCTCTTCGGTATCAGCCTAAGTATTATAGTTGACTTGTGAATACTTGTCAACAACTAATTTAAGGAGTATAATGCTGAAAAAGATAAAAAAAGGCTATGTTTTTTGTATGAAAGAGCTTATTGTTCGAAAAAATGATGCCGGACAGCGTCTGGACCGTTTTGTTGGAAAATCTGTTCCTCTCCTTCCGGATTCACTTCTGCAGAAATATATTCGTCTCAAGCGCATTAAAGTGAACGGAAAGGGCAGCAAACGGGATGTTCGCCTGAACGAAGGCGATGTTCTTCAGCTTTATATCAACGACGAATTCTTTGAAAAGCCGCGGGAGGAAAACTCCTGGCTCAAGGTTGGCACGCCGCGGCTGGATATCGTATATGAAGATGAAAACATTCTGCTGGCTGATAAAAAGCCCGGTGTTCTCTGCCACAGTGCCGGTGTTTGGGATTATAACACACTGATCGCCAATATCCAGGCTTATCTTGCCCAAAAAGGCGAATGGCGCCCCAAGGAAGAGAACTCCTTTACCCCGGCGCTCTGCAACCGAATCGACCGCAACACCGGTGGAATCGTAATTGCCGCCAAAAATGCCGAAGCCCTTCGAATCCTGAACGACAAGATCCGCGACCGCGAGATTGAAAAATACTACCTTTGCGCGGTGCAGGGAAGGCCAAAGCCGGCAGAAGGCAGGCTTGAAAACTTTTTGTTTAAAGACGCCGTTAAAAACCAGGTGTTTGTTAAATCCCGTCCGGAACCTGGCGCTAAAACTGCTGTAACCGAATACCGCGTCATTTCCTCCAAAGCAGGGCTTTCTCTGGTAGAATGCCATCTTCTCACCGGCCGCACACATCAGATCCGTGTTCAGATGTCCCATGCCGGCTGGCCCCTTTTAGGCGACGGAAAATACGGCAGCGAAAAGCTGAACAAAAGCTACGGTGAAAAAGACGGCCAGGCTCTGTACTCTTACCGCCTGGTGTTTGATTTTCCCACCGACGCAGGAATTCTGAATTATCTGAAAGGAAGAGAGTTCAAAGTGTCCTATGTGGACTTTGCAGATAAATACTTTGGCATGAAAGGAGTCTGATCCATGCTGAAAAAGATGATTCGTAATGTTGTTCAGAACGGAGACGCAGTAAACGACATTTCCGTCCGGCACTCTTACGGCATTTTCTGTGGAATCAGCGGAATTCTTCTGAACACGCTTCTGTTTTTCGGAAAATATTTTGCCTCCGTCATCACAGGTTCCGTTGCTATTCTTGCTGATGCCTTCAACAATCTTACCGATGCCGGAAGTTCCTGCATCACGCTGCTTGGTTTTCTGCTGGCCAGAAAAAAACGCAGCAAAGCTCCCTCCTTTGACTCCGGAAAATACGAATACTACGGCAGCCTGCTGATTGCGGCCGCCATTATTCTCACCGGAATCCTGCTTGTGATCCGTTCTGTACAGCGGATCCTTACCCCGACTGAAGTGCAGAGCACTTTTCTTTCCTGCATGATCCTTGTGGTAGGCATTCTTGTCAAGCTGTTTATGGCGCTTTATAACAACGGAATCGGCAAAAAGATTGGTTCTGCGGCTATGGAGGCCACAGCGGCCGACAGCATTTCCGATGCCGTCATTGCCGCCATCGTGCTGATGAGCACCATCGTATCCGCTCTGCTGCACCTTCCCATCGATGGCTATGCAAGCCTTGCCGTAAGCCTGTTTATCACCTATTCCGGTCTTTATGCCCTGCGTGATGCCGTTGCTCCGCTGCTTGGCCAGCTGCCGGACCCCGATATTGCCAATCAGGTCCGTTCCATTGTGCTTTCTCACCCCGAAATTCTGAACATCCACAACCTGATCATTCATGATTACGGCCCCGGCCGGCTGGTGGTTTCCCTCCACGCCGAGGTACCCGGAAATGGCAATATCTACCGCCTTCACGATGCCGTTGACAGTGCGGAAAACGAACTGCGTGAAACACTTGGCTGCCTGGCAACCGTTCACATGGCCCCCATCGACACCGATGATAACCGCGTTTCGGCAGCACTCACCTTCCTCACCGATAAGCTGCGTGCAGAGGTGTGTGCAGATCTTTCCATTCGTGATCTGCGCCTGATTCCCGGTACTACCCACACGGTAATTGTTTTTGACGCCATGATCCCTGCCGATGCTTCCTATGAGGAAGAAGAGCTGCGCAGCAGGATCTGCCAGGTGATCCTTGCCTCCATGCCAAACTGCTACCCGGAAGTTACGATCGTGCGTGCCGCTTCCTGATTTTAAATATGAAAAACCGCTGTATACATACAGCGGTTTTTTTATTTCGTCTGTTATTTTTTCTTTTTAAACAGCACATCACGGTACTGCAGCACCAGCATAATCAGGAAGAGCACCACCAGGATCCCCAGCACCAGGAAGGTCCAGGTCATGCTGCGGGCAACAAAGCCCAAAAGAAGCAGCATCGGTGCGCCAAGCACAATGGACCAGAGGTTCTGGTAGATCAGGTTGTGGCTGGCGGGTGTTTCAAACAGCGGGTCGATCTCGCGAAGCAAGATCACACCTGTGCTGGCCGTTCCTGTTACCATGCCATACATTGCCAGGAATTCTTCGTCGGAATAATCCGGGAAGCAGTGCCGGCAGATGATCTGGCAGTAGAAATAAGATACGATGGCGCCAAGAACGCAGATCAGCACCAGCGGGAGCCAGAATTCTTTATAGCGGAACGCGCTAAGGTCAATTGCAGCAATCGATGCAACCACCATCAGGTCAAACATAGTGCCGCTGATGCGGTTGAGCATAAAGTTGTTGATATAATCCCGTTTCATGGTTCCGGAAGCACGGCAGCGGGCAAGCAGGCCCTTCATAAGCAGGGCAAATACGGTGCCAACCAGGAAGTTAAAGCCCCACAGCAGGGGTTTGATCGTGTTTACGCAGAAGCCGCCGGCACGGTCCAGCAGGAGGGATACACCATACATTGCGCCAAATGCGATCGCATAGCTTACAACGATCAGGCCAAACTGCACGCTCAGCTTATCCATCGATTCCGAAAGAGGGATCTCATCGCGCCCGGTGATCTGTTCTGCAGAAAGATTTTCCATTGACTCGGCATTCTCGTGCTGCGTGCGTTTATCTCCTGCCTTACGCAGACGGTTCAGATAAAACACGCCGCCCACACTGGCTGATACAAAACCCATAGCCGCAACCGTAAGGCCGAAGCTGGCACCATTGGCAAATGCCGGGTATTCCGTGTAGTTCTGGAAGATAGTGCCCCAGTTATATGCCTGTCCGGGCCCCTGTCCATAACCCATGGGAAGCAGGATGCCGGAAGCTGCATAGCTGCCCAGAATATAGAACAGCGGGATCGTGATCAGCAGGCCAACGATGCCCTGAATCAGGTAGCTTCCCACGGTAAGTGTGCTGGTGTTAAACACATCCCGCTTTGCCTTTTTCCCTTTGATCTTGCCGGAATGGCGCAGTGCCAGCGCCACAAAGCCCATACCAAGGCCATGATAAGTCAGTGCCTCAAGCGTGGCTACTTCAAACATTGCTTTGCCGGTGATTGTCTGGAATACCGCATTTGCCACAAGCACCAGGAAACCGCCCAGCACGCTGCTGGGAAGCAGCGATTTTTTAAGAAACGGAAGCTTCAGCCGCAGCACATTTGCCAGCAGCATGGCGCCAAACAGAATTGCCAGCGTTACAACAAAAGACCATACGCTCAGGTCCCAGAAATTGGTTCCGCCTGTCATAAATCGTTCTCCTTCAGTGTTCTGCCTGTCAGAAACATCAAATTTTTTATATTTCTGACGCTACGGCACATTTTAAGCTGATACGTTCCGGTTTGTCAACCTATCTTACACGAATGCAATATTGCGTTCCTTACCAATTATGGTAGAATAGTACCATTCGAAAAGCGGTTTATCCGCAGAAAGAGGTCTGAATGAAAGCACAGCGCGATTATCCGCAGTTTATTATTACGAAAAAAGGCACCGCATGGGTCGATGGCGGGCACCCCTGGATCTATGAGGGAGAAGTCCTGCAGGGCGACGACAGCTGTGAAAACGGCTGCCTTGTGGATGCTGTCAGTGAAAAAGGCAAATATCTTGGCACAGGCTTTCTCAGCCGAAACAGCCGAATCCGTATCCGCCTTGTAAGCCGCAACGCAAACGACCGCTTTGATGACGCATTCTGGCGCCGCCGCATTCAGTATGCATGGGATTACCGAAAAACCGTGATGGGCAGCGATGTTTCCTGCTGCCGTGTAATTTTTGGCGAGGCTGATGGATTCCCCGGCCTTACCGTGGACCGTTTTTCCGACATTCTTTCTGTTCAGATTCTCAGCATTGGCATGGAAAAGATCCGCGACCGGATCCTTCCTCTGCTGCTGGAAGTCCTGCAGGCAGACGGCCAGGAGATCCGCGGCATTTATCTGCGGAATGATGTTTCCATCCGCCGTCTGGAAGGCATGGAAGAATATAAAGGCTGGTACGAAACCGAAGGTCTTCCCATTCCAGAAAGCGCAGTAACTGAAATTTGCGAAAACGGCATCTATTATTCCGTGGATGTAGCCAACGGCCAAAAGACCGGGTTCTTCCTGGACCAGAAATACAACCGCCTTGCTGTAGCCCGTTTGGCAAAAGGGCGCCGTGTGCTCGACTGCTTTACCCACACCGGTTCCTTTGCACTGAATGCCGCCATGGGTGGTGCCGAACATGTTACTGCCGCTGATATCTCCGCCTCCGCTATTGAGATGGCAAAGGCAAACGCGGCTCGCAACGGCCTGCAGGACCGAATGGATTTTGTTACGGAGGATATTTTTCAGCTTCTTCCGCGCCTTGAGGCCGAAGGCGGCCACCCTTATGATTTTATTATACTCGATCCCCCTGCATTCACAAAATCCCGCAAAACGGTTGGCAGCGCGGAACGCGGTTATAAAGAGATCAACCTGCGGGCATTAAAGCTGCTTCCGCGCGGCGGATATTTTGCAACCGCTTCCTGCAGCCACTTTATGCCGGATGCGCTTTTTGTAAAAATGCTGCATTCCGCTGCACAGGACGCCGGCGTTCAGCTCCGCCAGATCGAGGCCCGCCAGCAGGCACCGGATCACCCCATTCTCTGGAACGTACCGGAGACAGATTACCTGAAATTTTATATTTTCCAGGTCGTATAACAGGCAAGGGTACTGCCGTCGCTGCAGTACCCTTGCTTATCTTTTCTTCAATTATTTTTTATACAACGGCAATGACCCCGTAGGTCACCATAGTAATGATTCCCGCCGCGATCAGCACACCAAGAATGATGGAGGGGATCGCTCGTTTCAGGCGAATATCCAGCATGGCAGCTGCCAGAGCCCCAGTCCAGGCTCCGGTTCCCGGAAGCGGAATAGCAACCAGCAGGCACAGGCCAATCGTTCCATACCGGCTGATCTTTTCCCCTTTTTCCCGGCCTGTCGTTTCAATTCGGCTGGCCAGCTTGCCAAGAACATGCAGCTTTTTCATCCAGCCAAAAATTTTGCGAATAAACAGGATGATAAAAGGCACCGGAACCAGGTTGCCGAGCACCGACGCCGCAAGGGCAACCGAATACGGGAGGCCAAGCGAAATACCATACGGCAGCCCGCCCCGCAGTTCAACGACCGGAACCATGGAGATAAAAAAAGTGATTATGATCTTCCCGACTGTTGTTGCAGTCAGCCACTTCAGCATGTCTTTCTCCTTCCCGTCATTTTTCAGCATGTTTTTAAATAATAAATCAGAGAAAACGGCATTGTCAAGCGTCTGAATTGACCTTTTATGGTTTTTGTGCTATATTACAGAATGTTTTGTTATGCTTTAGAAGCAAGATAAAATCACCTGTGATCCGGCAGAGCGTTTCTCCCCTTTTCCCTGCAGATCTGCTGCTCCTGAAAGCCTGCCTGGCACTTTTTGAAAGGAATTAAACCATTACCGCTATGAAAAAACAGCTTTTTTCGCTTTTTCTTGCCATGCTGTTTGTGTTTGTTCTCCTGCCTGCAGCTGCCATGGCAGAGGGAGAAGAACCGAATCCTCCCCAGGAGGAGGAACCCTTTGTACCGGATGATCCCACTCCCGATCCTGAGCCGGATCCTGAACCGGATCCCGGACCGGTAGGGCCCCAAGCTCCTTCTGTCAGCCCCTTGAATGCCAATGTTATTTCTTATGTTGGGGCTGCCGCCAGTGTATCGGTGAATGCCGCCGCCTACGACGGCTCGGAGCTCCGTTACAGCTGGTATTCCAACACCACCGCCTCAAACTCCAACGGCACTTTAATGACGGTCTATTCCGCAACTGCTCCTGTCAGCACTGCCTCAGCAGGCACCAACTATTATTATTGCGAGGTCACTGCCGAGAAAAACGGCCAGGCAATTACCGTTGTTTCCCCCGTGATTACGGTTACCGTAAACGAAATTGCCGTTTCCGCCATCTCAGTTTATGCGTATCCCTCCACTATGACTTATTCCACCGGCGATCCTCTGAATCTCTCCGGGCTTCAGCTGATGGTGCATTATAACAATGGCAGCAGTGAAACTCTGTCGGATCTTTCCCGCGTCACCGCCTCCCCTGCTCTGCTGGAAACGGCAGGTACGCAGCAGATCGTTGTAAGCTACAGCGGCTGCAGCTGCACCTTTCCTGTTCAGGTAAACCAGGTGGTCAAGGTGCCTACTTCCATTCAGCTGGTCGCTTTCCCGCATCAGCTGGAATACAAGGTGAATGAAAAGCTGATCACCGACGGTATGATCCTTCGCGTTTATTATAATAACGATACTTATGAAGATATCTCTTCCGGTTTTACCTGTGAACCGGAATATCTGAAGCACGAGGGAACCCAGACCATTTCTGTTCATTACGATAACTCCCTGCTTACTACCTTTGATGTGCATGTCAGCGATGCTGTGCAGCGCATTTTCATTGAGGTCATGCCCCAGAAAATTGCCTATACCGTGGGTGAACCCCTTGATTCTACCGGTATGGTGATTGGTGTGGTAAGGTACAGCGGTACCAGCGATGTGGTATCCGGCTTCACCTGTTCCCCCACCATGCTTACGGTCTCCGGCACACAGGAGGTTAAGGTGACCTTCATGGGCTATACCTCTTCCTTTTATGTAACGGTTAACGAAAAGGTCTCAGATGCGCCTGCTGTTACGCCTGCGCCTGCCGGTCCTGCCACCCCTCAGCCCACACCGGAAACACCTGCTCCCACCCAGATCCCCGTTGTTTCTGACAGCCCCGAGGTTCAGAAAGCCCCCCAGAAAAGCCATACCGGGCTGATCGTTGGCATTGTAACTGCTATGTTGGTTCTTCTCGCCGGCCTTGGTTCCTATGCCCTTGTAATGGGAAGCGGCCAAATTGCCGGACTTTTCCGCAAAAATGAGGCAATTTCTCCCGTGAGCCCCGATCCTGCAGAGCCCGAAATCACCTCCGACACCGATCCTTCGGACGATCCCGAGATTCACGACTGATTTTCCCCTGTTTTTAATCACATTTCTCCAAAACAGCCGGCGGAACTCCCGCCGGTTGTTCTGCACACAGAAAGGAGCTTTCCATGCGTCGAGCGTTTTTTCTTTCCCTCTGTATGGCGCTGCTGCTTACGCTTGGCGCATGCGGAGCCGAACAGCATGTTTGGGCCGAAGCTACCTGCACAAAGCCCCGCAGCTGCAGCACCTGCGGAAAAACCGAAGGAATGCCTCTTGGGCACGATGCGGATGGAGAGCCGAATTACCAGCAGGCGCTGGTATGCAGCCGCTGCGGCGCAGTACTGCGTGAACGTCTTGCGGGAGATTTTGAAAAAGCACACATTCCCATCAACCTTTCACTGAATAAAGAAGCTGAGTATTACGCTGCCTGCGCCTCGCAGGCATGGCATAAAACGACAGGTGTGGTTTGCATTCAATCGGATGAGCCGGTTCAGCCGGATGGCTCCAATGGCCTGCCCACCGCCCCGGAAGGTTATGAATGGCACCTTGTAACCGCCTCTGCCGTTTTCAACGATTCAAAAGCCCAGTCTTATGGTGTTCATTTAAGCCTGCGGCTGGAAGACCGCTACACCACCGCCCTGTTTGATTCCTCTGCCGAATACAGCGATGACACCGGCTTTACCACCCATCAGATCAGCTGCTTCGGTAAAGAGGCCATCTGCCTGGAACGCGTCAGCTGCGAGCCGAATGACTGGGTGCTGAATTCCGACGGTGTACCGGAGCTCAGCTACCGGATCACGTTAGAATATTGCGTTCCCCAAGGGTATGACGGAATTGTACTTGGCTTTCTTTCCCCCATGAAGAGCACAGACGAGTCTCTTTCGATCCTTGATCTTTACACTTCCAGCAACTTTTTAGCTTATGCACCCACTGGTGCTGATTAAAAAAAGATTTTGCTTCTGCTCAAAAAGTGTTGACAACATTTGTTTTTCATGGTATTATTTCTAGGCTTTGAGGAACGCCCACGCGGGTGTAGTTCAATGGTAGAACACCAGCCTTCCAAGCTGGATACGTGGGTTCGATTCCCATCACCCGCTCCATCTTCCTTGCTTGGTATGTTTGGGATGCATAAGCGCCAATAGCTCAGCAGGATAGAGCAACTGCCTTCTAAGCAGTAGGTCGGGGGT
>JAKSSN010000119.1 GCA_024403095.1 Oscillospiraceae bacterium | reverse complement strand
GTAACCGGCATGAGCTGTGCCGCCTGCCAGGCGCGGGTGGAAAAAGCAGTAAGCGCAGTGCCGGGGGTATGCTCCTGCGCCGTGAGCCTGCTTACGAACTCTATGGGAGTGGAAGGCACGGCAGAGAGCGCGCAGATCATTGCCGCCGTGGAAGCGGCGGGCTATGGAGCCGCCCTGAAAGGGGCAGGAGAGAAAAAACAGAGCACGGCAGAAGCAGAAGACGCGCTGAAGGACAGGGAAACACCGCTGCTGAAAAAGCGGCTGATCGCATCCGTCGGCTTCCTTGTGGTGCTGATGTATTTTTCTATGGGCCACATGATGTGGGGCTGGCCGCTGCCTGGGTGGTTTGAAGGCAACCACGTTGCCATGGGCCTTGTGCAGCTGCTGCTGGCAGGCATTGTGATGGTAATCAACCAGAAGTTTTTTATCTCGGGTTTTCGCGGACTGATGCACCGTTCCCCGAATATGGATACGCTGGTGGCCATGGGCTCGGCGGCCAGCTTCCTTTGGTCGGTGTATGCACTGTTTATGATGACAGACGCCGTGGTGCGGGGAGACCAGCCCGCCGTGATGGTGTATATGGACGAATTCTATTTTGAATCCGCGGCCATGATCCTTACCTTGATCACTGTGGGAAAAATGCTGGAGGCCCGCAGCAAGGGAAAGACTACCGACGCTCTGAAGGGGCTGATGAAGCTGGCACCGCGCACGGCTATTGTTCTGCGCGACGAGGCAGAGACAGAAGTGCCGGTGGAGGAGATCGCCGTTGGGGATGTGTTTATCCTGCGCCCGGGCAGCAGCGTGCCGGTGGACGGCGTGATCCTGGAAGGCAGCGCCGCACTGGACGAATCCGCCCTTACGGGCGAGAGCATTCCGGCAGATAAAGAACCGGGCGACAAGGTATCGGCCGGCACGGTGAATAAAGACGGGTTTGTGCGCTGCCGTGCTTCCCGTATCGGGGAGGATACTTCCCTCAGCCAGATCATCCGCATGGTAAGCGACGCGGCAGCCACCAAGGCCCCCATCGCCAAGCTGGCAGACAAGGTTGCAGGTGTGTTTGTTCCGGCAGTGCTGGGCATTGCGCTTGTTACGCTGCTGGTCTGGCTGGCGGCAGGCAAAGAGTTTTCGTTTGCGCTGGCGCGGGCCATCTCTGTGCTGGTGATCAGCTGCCCCTGCTCCCTGGGGCTGGCAACTCCGGTTGCCATTATGGTAGGCAACGGCATGGGGGCACGCAAGGGTGTGCTGTTTAAAACGGCAGCTGCCCTGGAAAGCGCCGGCCGCATCCAGATCGTAGCCTTGGACAAGACAGGCACCATCACGGAAGGCCACCCGGTGGTAACGGATGTGCGCCCCTTTGGTGCAGCGAATGAAAGGGAACTGGTCACCCTGGCCGCCGCGCTGGAGGCTTCCAGCGAGCATCCGCTGGCAAAAGCAGTGAACGATTATGCTGCGCAGCAGGGAATTGAAAAGAATTATGTTAACAACTTTAAAGCCGTGGCCGGCAACGGGCTCAGCGGTGAGTGGCGGGGAAAACAGCTTGTAGGCGGCAGCCTGAAATACATCTCCCGCCTGCTCAGTGTGGGAGCGGAAGAAACCGCGGTCTGCGAGGAATTTTCCGCTGCAGGCAAGACACCGCTGCTGTTTGCCGCAGATGGGGTGCTGCAGGGCGTGATCGCTGTAGCAGACCGCATCAAACCCGACAGCCGCCAGGCAATCGAAGAGCTGAAGGGCATGGGCATTAAAACAGTTATGTTAACTGGTGACAACAAGCGCACAGCCGCTGCCATTGGGGCACAGGCCGGGGTGGACGGCGTGATCGCCGGGGTGCTGCCGGACGGCAAGGAGCGGGTGATCCGAAAGCTTTCCCAGGCAGGCAAGGTTGCCATGATCGGCGATGGCATCAACGATGCTCCGGCCCTGACGGCGGCGGACCTTGGCATTGCCATTGGCGCCGGTACGGATGTGGCCATTGATGCGGCGGACGTAGTGCTGGTGAACAGCGCCCTGAAGGATGCATCCGCTGCCATTCGCCTTGGCCGGGCAACGCTGAAGAACATAAAGGAGAACCTGTTCTGGGCTTTCTTTTATAACTGCATCGGCATCCCCATTGCTGCCGGCGTACTCATTCCCGCCTTTGGCATTGCACTCAGCCCCATGATCGGGGCAGCAGCCATGAGCCTTTCCAGTTTCTGCGTGGTCAGCAATGCGCTGCGTCTGAACCTGAAGGATATATATGACCCCAAGCACGATCGAACCAAAGCATCTCCTTCCGCACTGGAAGAAATAGTAACTGAATTATCGGAGGAAAAAGAAATGAACAAGACCATGAAGATCAGCGGCATGATGTGCCCCCACTGCGAAGCCCGCGTAAAGAAGACTCTGGAAGGCCTGGAAGGCGTTGCTTCTGCTGAAGTAAGCTTTTCCAAGGGCACCGCAATCGTTACTCTTACGGCTGATGTTGCCAACAGTGTTCTGAGCGAGGCAGTAACCGCTCAGGGCTACGATGTGCTTAGCGTTGAGTAAAACTGAATTACGCGAAAGCAAAGAACTCCACCGCGGCATGGCCACGGTGGAGTTCTTTGCATATGAATGTGAGGAATTGAAGCGTTTTGTTATTTCAGGTATTCCGCAAGGACATAGACCCGGGCTTGGGTGAGTTCGGCGCCCTTGGAATAATAGATCATGGAATACATGCTGCCGCCCTGGTAATCGGCGGAAGCGCTTTGCATTGCGGCTTCCTTTTCGCCGATCCAGCGGATCTCTTCCTGCGTGACCTTTGCCATTTCTGCCTCGGAGAGCTTGCTCTTCAGCCGGCGCCAGATGCTGTTCAGCTCGGTGTCCCAAAGCTTGTATTGCTCTTCGGCCAGTTCGTTCATCTGGGCCTGGGAGAGAGACTCGGTCTTCAGCCGCTGGTCAATGGCATCTGCCTTCTTTGCAATCTCTGCAAGTTCAGCTTCCATTGCGCTGAGTACAGGAGCTGCAGGCTCTGCCTCAGGAGCAGCGGAGGAGGAAGCAGGGGCATCTTCCACTGCTTCGGGCAGGGCAATTTCCACGGCAGGCTTCATTGCCTCGTAGCTGGAAAAGCCGGTTTCTGCCTCGCTGTTATAAAGGCCAATAAAACCAAGCTTGCCGGTGGTGTCGGTGATATCCATGCGGACCCAGTCCAGGAATGCTTCCGGCAGATCTTCGATGGGAGTATCGGCGGAATAGAAGGTTAAAAGGGCATTGCTGCCAAAGCCGTAGATGTCGCTGTAAACATAGCGCACATCATCAATGATCTCCTCGGTGCCAACACTTTTTTCATAGCCGAGTCCGCTTACCTGCGCGGTAAAGCTGTGGTCATCCACCTGGGTGCGCTCGGTGAGGGTGCCGTAGAAGTTGCACAGATACATGGTTCCGTTCGGGTAGTTTTCGCCGGTAATGCCCATCTCACTATCGTGATAGCAGCCGGTAAAGCTGCCGTCCGGCTGAATCTGAAGGGTGGTGGACCATGCGCCTACACCGCTGCCAAACCAGAATTCCAGCCCGGCAACATCGGCAAATTCCATGGGGGGTTCTTCGGGCACTTCAACAGCGGGCGTCGGTTCCGGCTCAGCTGTTGGTTCGGGCGGCTGCTCAACTACAGGGGGCGCCTCCGGCTCTGCTTTTTTCAAGCCGCATCCGGTAAGCAATGCGGCGCCAAATGCAATAACAAGCAGCAGGGAAATGAGTTTTTTGGCTTTCATGATCGTTCTCCTTTAAATCATCCAACCCGCCTTTTTGGGAGGGATACATTTGTTTGTTTAGATACTGTAACAAAGTTTGGGACGGGTGACAAGCACCAATTGAAAAAACTGTATACGAGATAGAAACTGCCCTGAAAAAGAGAACAGAAGCCGGCTTGGCTGCCCTTTGGCCCATCTTCCGCCACGCGGTTAGAAGGGGAACAGATCCTTCAGAAAACAGATGAAATACTGCGTTTATTCCTCGGCGTGAATCAGGTTCATATACTCGTCGTAAGAGCAGGAGCGGTCGATAATGCCATCGTCAGTGATCTCAATGATGCGGTTGGCAACGGTCTGCGTAAGCTGGTGGTCGTGGCAGGAGAAGATGATGTTGTGCTTGAAGGATTCCAGGCCGTTGTTCAGGGCAGCAATGCTTTCCAGGTCAAGGTGGTTAGTGGGCTGGTCCAGTACCAGGAAGTTAGCTCCGCTGAGCATCATGCGGCTGAGCATGCAGCGCACCTTTTCGCCGCCGGAGAGGACCTTGGCGGGCTTATATACATCGTCGCCGCTGAAGAGCATGCGGCCAAGGAAGCCGCGCAGGTAGCTCTCGCGCTTATCGTCGCTGAACTGGCGCATCCAGTCGATCAGGTCGTATTCGCAGTTTTCAAAATAGCTGTTGTGGTCCTTGGGGAAGTAAGTGTTCTCGATGCTGGCGCCCCATTTTACGGTGCCGGAATCGGGCTCCTCTTCGCCCATCAGCACCTTGAACAGCATGGTAACGGCAAGCTCATTCTTGCCTACAATGGCGATCTTATCCTCTTTGTTCACAATAAAGCTGATGTTGTTCAGCAGTTTTACCCCGTCCACGCTCTTGGAGACTTCGGTAACAAACAGGCGGTCCTTGCCGGGCTCGCGTTCCGCTTTAAAGCCGACCCAGGGGTAACGGCGGTTGGAGGCAGGCAGCTCTTCCACCGAAATTTTATCCAGCAGCTTGCGGCGGCTGGTTGCCTGGCGGCTCTTGCTGCGGTTGGCGGAGAAACGCTGAATAAAGGTCTGCAGTTCGGCAATCTTCTGCTCGGCACGTTTGTTCTGGTCGCGGATCAGCTTTTGAATCAGCTGGCTGGATTCATACCAGAAGTCGTAGTTGCCGACATACATTTTGATCTTGCCATAGTCGATATCCACAATGTGGGTGCAGATGTTGTTCAGGAAGTAACGGTCGTGGCTGACCACCAGCACGGTGCCTTCATAGTCCATAAGAAAGTCTTCCAGCCAAACCACGCTGTTCAGGTCAAGGTTGTTGGTGGGCTCGTCCAGCAGGATTACATCGGGGTGGCCGAACAGAGCCTGAGCCAGCAGGACTTTTACTTTAAGGCGGGGATCGATCTCGCCGGTGAGGCTCTGGTGCAGTGCCTCGTCTACGCCAAGGCCCTGCAGGATGCGGCCGGCATCGGACTCGGCTTCCCAGCCGCCCAGCTCAGCAAACTCTTCTTCCAGCTCGGCGGCACGGATGCCGTCGTTATCGTCAAAATCCGGCTTTTCGTAAATGGCATCCTTTTCCTTGCCGCATTCCCACAGGCGCTCGTTGCCCATGATCACGGTATCCAGCACGCGGCAGTCATCATAGATGTTCTGGTTCTGCTTCAGTACGGACATGCGCTGCTTGGGGTCCAGCGCAACGCTGCCGGAGGTGGGCTCCAGCTCGCCGGAAAGGATCTTGATAAAGGTGGATTTGCCGGCGCCGTTGGCACCGATGATGCCGTAGCAGTTGCCGGGGGTGAACTGCAGGTCCACTTTGGAAAACAGAA
>JAKSSN010000118.1 GCA_024403095.1 Oscillospiraceae bacterium | reverse complement strand
GGCGCTGCAAGAGCCCCATCATCTTCCGTGCCACCCCGCAGTGGTTCTGCTCCGTTGACTCCTTTAAAGACGCTGCTATTGAAGCATGCGATAACGTAAAATGGTTCCCGGCCTGGGGCAAAGACCGTATGATCGCTATGATCCGCGAGCGTGCCGACTGGTGCATCTCCCGTCAGCGCCGCTGGGGTCTTCCCATTCCTGTTTTCTACTGCGATGACTGCCATAAGCCCGTTGTGACCGATGATTCGATTGAAGCAGTTGCCAAGCTGTTTGAAGCAGAAGGCAGCAACGCATGGTTCGACCGCACTGCAGCCGAGATCCTTCCCGAAGGCTTTACCTGTCCCCACTGCGGCGGCAAGCACTTCACCCAGGAAACCGACACGCTGGACGGCTGGTTCGACTCCGGTTCCACTCACTTTGCTTCCATGCAGCGCGACCAGAACTTCTGGCCCGCCGATATGTATCTGGAAGGCAACGATCAGTACAGAGGCTGGTTCCAGTCTTCCCTGCTGGTTGCATGCGGCGCACTTGGCAAGGGCGCACCTTACAAAGAGTGTCTGACCCACGGCTGGACCGTCGACGGCGAAGGCCGCGCAATGCACAAGTCTCTTGGCAACGGTGTGGATCCTCTGGAAGTCATTAACGAGTTTGGTGCAGATATTCTTCGTCTGTGGGCCGGCTCCATGGATTATCACGTGGATGTTCGCTGCAGCAAGGACATCTTCAAGCATCTCAGCCAGAACTACCTGAAGTTCCGCAACACCGCCCGCTACTGCCTGGGCAACCTGGATGGTTTTGATCCTGATGCACCGGTATCTCCCGCAGAAATGCTGGAGCTTGACCGTTGGGCAATCACCAAGCTCAACGAGCTGATTGAAAAAGTTGCCGCTGCATACAATGAATATGAATTCCATGTGATCAGCCACGAGATCAACGATTTCTGCGTCAGCGAACTTTCCAGTTTCTACCTTGATATCATCAAGGATCGTCTTTACTGCGAAGAGAAAGACGGCCTGAAGCGCAGAAGCGCACAGACCGCTCTGTACATGATCCTCAGCAGCATGACCAAGATGTTCGCTCCCATCCTTGCCTTCACCTGCGACGAGATCTGGCTTGCAATGCCTCATGCCAAGGGCGAGGATACCCGCAATGTAATCCTGAACGTCATGGACAAGCCCTTTACCGACTATGCTCTGGATGCTGAGACCATGGCCAAGTGGGATAAGCTGATTGCTGTCAGAAGCGATGTAAACGGTGTTCTGGAAGCTGCCCGTGCCGGCAAGCGCATTGGTAAGTCCCTGGAAGCAGCTGTTGTTCTTAAGGCCTCCGACGACGATGCCAAGGCCGCTCTGGATGCAGTATCTTCTATGAATCTCAACGAACTGTTTATCGTCTCCAAGGCTCTGATCAGCGATGATGAACCTGCTGAAGGCAGTGTTTCCGGCGTTGGTTCTTCCTTCCCCGGCCTGAACATTTCTGTTGCAGAAGCAGCCGGCACCAAGTGCCCCCGCTGCTGGATGCACTCCGAGAACGCAGATCCCGAAACCGGTCTGTGCCCCCGCTGCAAGTCTGTCGTCAAAGCCTGATCCTTTAATCCGAATCTGATAACCTGGTTATTGGCGGGATCCTCCCGCCAATAACAGAAATGGAGAAATTAACCTATGATCTATGCTATTGCAGCTCTTCTGGTTATTATTCTTGACCAGTGGATGAAATACTGGGTCGCCGGCAATGTTGCTTTTGAAACCGGCTCTCAGAGCCTGATTCCCGGTCTCATTAAAATCGTTAACATCCATAATCCCGGCGCCGCTTTCAGTTTTCTTTCCGGCAGCAATGCCCGTTTCTTCCTGATTGGTCTTAGTGTTGCTTTTGTTGTTCTTGTAATTCTTGCCATTTCTTTAAAATGGATCTCCGGTTCTCTTGGCAAGTGGGCAGCTGTTTTTGTAATGGCTGGCGGCATTGGCAACTGCATCGACCGTATCCTTTACGGCTACGTACAGGATATGTTTATGTTCGAGTTTGTTGATTTTGCGATCTTCAACGTTGCTGATATCTTCATCACCGTATTCTGCATTGTATTTATCTTCTATATCCTCTTTGGCGGAGAAAGCAAGCGCGCACGCGGCCGCCGCATGGATGACGAGGATTACGATGACGACTACGACGAGGACGAAGAAGAATACGAAGAAGAGCCCCCCAAGAAGGCTCCCAAGCAGAAACCTGTTCGCAAGTCTCGCCGCACATATGACGACGATGACGAAGAAGAGGATGACGAAGAGGAAGAAGAACTGCCTCGCAAGCGTGTGAAAGCAGCTCCTGTTCGCAAGGCCCGCAAGGATTACGACGACGAGGACGAGGATGAAGAGCCTGTTAAGCCCGTGCGTAAACCTGTCCGTGCTCCTGCGGAAGATCCCTTCGCAGCAATGGCTAAGGCCGAACGTGAACGGGAAGCTCAGATGAAAAAGTCCGCTCCTGCTCCTGCCCCTGTGAAGCGCGAAGCTCCTGCTCCCGCACCTGCACCTGTACAGGAGAAGCCCAAAACCTCTTCCTACGAAGATTTCTCCCTGGATGATATTCTTGCCGAGTTCAAGTAAGCGTTAAGAATGGACGAAAATATTCTTTTTGTAAATGCCGAGGAGAGCGTCGAGCGCATCGACGCTCTCCTTGCTCGTACCATTGACCAGTTTTCCCGCAGCGCCATACAAAAGCTGATTGAAGACGGAAACGTGCTGTGTCAAGGGAAACCGGTGAAAAAGAACCGCAAAACAGCCCCTGGGGAATGCTATGAGATTCGCCTGCCGGAGCTGCAGGAAATTGACCTGCTTCCGCAGGACATCCCTTTAAACATTTGTTTTGAAGATCAGGACGTGATCGTGATCAACAAACCGCGCGGCATGGTCGTGCATCCGGCCCCCGGGCACCCGGACCACACGCTGGTGAATGCGCTTCTCTTCCACTGCGGCGATTCTCTTTCGGGCATAGGCGGCGAGCGTCGGCCGGGAATCGTGCACCGGATCGATAAGGATACCTCCGGGCTTCTTATCGTTGCAAAAAACGATGAGGCCCATCAGTTTCTCAGTGCTCAGCTTTCCGACCACAGCCTGTTTCGTGAGTATGAAGCCATCGCCAGAGGCGGTTTTCGTGAGGATTCAGGCACCGTGGATGCTCCCATAGGCCGTCACCCATCCGATCGCAAAAAAATGGCTGTAACACCAAAAAACAGCCGTAATGCGGTTACTCACTGGGAAGTATTGGCCCGGTATTCCGGTTATACCCATATTCGCTGCCGTCTGGAAACCGGCCGCACCCACCAGATTCGGGTTCACATGGCGCACATTGGGCATCCCCTGCTGGGGGACTATACATATGGTGCACCCTCCCCCGAAAAAGGACTGGAAGGGCAATGTCTGCATGCCAGGCGCCTTTCGTTTGTTCACCCCTCAACCGGCGAACGTATGACCATTGAATGCCCCCTGCCGGATTATTTTCAGGATATCCTGGCACGGCTGGGAAATGAAATTAAATAAAAAAGTCATCTGCTGCAGAGCAGATGACTTTTTTATTTATTCCTTGTTTTCACTCAGCAGTTTCTGCAGTGTAGGATCCAGCTGCTGTTCCGTGTAATTTACAAGCAGCTTTGCAAGCTGTCCCGCCAGATAGTTTTCATTCGGCGTGTTTCGGGTCATAATTGTGATCACGATGGGGTGCTCAGTGAACACAATGCCGGACGTGTGTTTGAACTCTTCCCAGCTGCCGTATTTCTGAGCGATCTCATAAGTATCCTCAAGGCCACGCCTGAAATAATCACCCGGCTGAGCCAGTTTAAGGTCTTCTATGATCTCAGAATAATAATCCCGGTTATTTAATAGATTCACCATCGTCCGCGTGATAAAGGGAGCATGAAACCAGCTGCAGTTATAGTAGTTGCGGGAAAAACTCTCAGGATCCAGATCCGATAACACAGTCCAGTCCCTTCGAGCGCCCACTTCTGTGCTCCAGTATTTTCCAAGGATCTGATAGGCACTGGGATTGTGGGAATCTATAAGCGCTTTATCTGCCCGTTCGTGGAAGGTCAAACCTCCCAGCGGCATATCCCAACTCATTTCCCCTTCATAAATGCGATCCACAAGGCTCATGACCATAGGCACTTTAAAAAGGCTGGCACTGTAATACCAGGCATTATCGTTATAATATGCAAACTCGCCCGAACCGGAATAATAAAACCCAATACTGATCTCTTTGGGCCGGATCCGGTATTCCTTTATAAAATCGTCGATCAGGGCCTGGAATTCATCCGGATCGATCACCTGATACACCGGGTCTGGAATCTTGAGATCTCTCGCTTCTTCCAAAGGAATTGCATCCTTCCCGTTTTCCGGCTCATCCGCAAAAGAAATTCCCGGAACCTGCGCAGCGATGATCAAAAACATTAAAATTAAGGATAAGAAACGCTTCATGGCATATAACCTCAACCGCAGAATTGTGCATCAGTATAGCACACATTCTATTCCGATTCAATTCAATTGTATGAAGAAAGGCCGCCCTTTCATTAGAGCGGCCTTTTTACATATTAATATTAAGGAATCAGGTAGATCTGGCAGGAAGCCTCCTGACCGTCCGCTTTTACGGTAAGTTTTACACCACCGCTTAAAGCAGCAATACATTCCACCGTGCACAGCAGCGGATTTTCTTCATCCTGCTCGATTGCCAGGTAATTTCCATTTTCATTGCTGCAGATCCAGCTTACCTCAGCTCCGCTGGCCGCGGCAGGAAGAATATAAGCATTTACCGTAAGCTTATCCCCTACATGCATGGTAAACTCACTTTTTTCTTCATCATAATAGCGGATCGCAATGCGCTCGACCTTTTGAAGCGTAATCTCTGCAGGACTAGATTCGGGATCGGAAATTGTCTCCTGTTCCTCCACCGGCTGTTCCTCCTCCAGCGGATCGATCTCAGGTTCCTGAACGATGCTCTCCTGTATCAACTCCGGTTCAGATTCTTCTTTTTCCGCTCTTTCCTTCATTACCTGGGCACTGTGGATCGCCATTGCTCCAACTGCAATCAAAAGAGCAATTCCAACAACAATACAGCTGATAAAAAAGGATTTTCCAAATAAGGAATATGGTTTCCGTTCTTTCATATAGAGGTCTCCTTTAAAGCGAAAGCTTATTTCCTATATCATATTAATTATACATCAAAAGTGCGTCCGGTACAACTCAAACCCTCCACTTTGCCTCCGTTTTGTACTCTATTTCTAGTAGAATGCCCCACTTTACGTACTTTTTCCACTTAAAATGGTTTCTGTACTTAAAATTCCAAGCAATTCGGATCGATATATTCTTGTATAATAAGCAAAGCTTTATGAATCGTTCAGATTCCATGCTGTATTGCAGCGCACCAGGCCAAACCGGCCAGATGCTACAGACAAAAAAAGAACCGCTGAATTCTCAGCGGTTCTGTGTTGGCGTTGACCTATCTTCCCAGTCCGTCTCCAGACAAGTATTGTCGGCACTG
>JAKSSN010000117.1 GCA_024403095.1 Oscillospiraceae bacterium | reverse complement strand
CAAAGAGACGGAAGCGCTACACCGGATACAATGCCAGCGCAATCAGCCCGCTCAGCGCCAGAAACAGAGCGATCGCCAGGATCCGGTTGGTCATGCGGGAGATATTCAGGGCCTTGTCATTGCGCAGCAGCTTTTCCATATCGGCAAGCTGAGCTTTGTACTGGTTCTGGATCTGCTCCACATATAACAGGTGTGTTGCCCGAAAGCGGTCCAGCTGTTTTTCATGTTCCGCTTTCAGCAGCCGGATCTGGCTTGTCACCTTTTCTTCCATAGGGTCAGGCGCTGGGGACTGCACGCGCTGCAGATCCTCCGCGGGTTCATCAGCTGCCAGTGTGTATTTTGCAAAAGCATCTGTAATATCTGCATCGGGCGGAAGCCCCAGTTCAATGAATGCCATCAGCTGAGCAAGAGAAAAACCCATCGCTTTCGTGAGGGTGTCCACATCCGCCAGCCCTGGCTTCTGCACCCGGGCATAGAACAGATTATTTATGCTATCGATGCTCAGCCCGGTTTCGTCTGCCAGCTGTGTGATGGTTTTTCCGCTTTGTTTGTACATGGCTTTCAGGGTCTTCCCCAACAGGGTATTATTCACTTTTTTCCTCCTTTCCCTGCTGAAAATACATATTTGCTTTGTATGTACAGCAATTGCTGTACATTTTTTTGTTTTATACAATGGCTTCAGAAAACAAACAGAAAGGATGCGGTTCCAATGCAGCACAGTGGCTGAGATCCTGCTGCCAAAACACAATAGAACTAGAAAAAGGAGAATCTGTTATGAAAGAACTGACCTTTTACCGCTGTAATCTTTGCGGCAATCTGATCTGTATGGTGAATGACTCAGGTGTAACGCCCGTCTGCTGCGGCGAAGAAATGGAGCTTGTGACTGCCAACACCGTTGATGCCGCTTTTGAAAAGCACGTGCCGGTCATTCGGCAGGAAGGAAGCGAAATCAGGCTATCTGTAGGCAGCACGCCGCATCCCATGACAAAAGCACATTATATCCAGTGGCTGATCCTGCAGACGAACCGCGGAACCTACACCTGCTGCCTGCCGCCCGAAAGCATGCCGGAAGCGTGTTTTACGATCCGCCCCGATGAATCCCCCGTTCGTGCCTACGCATGGTGCAATCTGCACGGGCTGTGGCTGCAGAATGCAGAACCGTAAGCTTTTGCATTGAGGAGCGGTGTATATGAAAACGATGAAATGGGTGAATACCATTGCATTTCTGGCAATGGTCGCCATCAATCTGCTTGCCGAGCTGCTGCCTTTGGGCGGGTACACCACCGGGCAGATCTCGGATGCCTACCCCAATCTGTTCACACCGGCAGGCCTGACCTTTGCCATCTGGAGCATCATTTACCTGCTGGTCGGATTTTTTGTATTATACCAGTGGGGGCTCTTCGGCTCCTCTGAAGAGGGAAGCCGAATGACTGCAAAAATCGGCATTCTGTTTACGCTGAGCTGCGTTTTAAATATTCTTTGGATCCTCTGCTGGCACAGCAATTCCATTGGCTGGTCAGTCATGTGCATGGCCGGCTTACTAATTACCCTGGTTCTGATTCAGTTCAGGATCCGTTCTGACATCGCCGGCAAAGCACAGCGCTTTGCCGTGAACGCGGGTTTTGATATATATTACGGCTGGATCATTGCCGCTGCCATAGCCAACATCAGCGTTTGGCTGGTAAAGCTGGGTTGGGATCGCTTTGGGCTTTCAGAAACCTTCTGGGCTGCTTCAATCATCCTTGTCGGCGCGGCTGTTGGCATATGTGTTGTGCTGATCGGCCGGAACCGGCTGGCAGGGCTGGCCATGACCTGGGCCTATGGAGGAATCCTGATGAAACATCTTTCCGCTGCCGGGCATGCCGGTAAGTATCCCATTATCATTTCGGTAGTCATTCTGGGGATTGCCGGCATTCTGGCATCGATTCTGCTGGTCTCGGTCTGTGCCCCCATGCGGGCTTGGGAGGAAAAGCTATGATCTTTTATGTGAATGAGCACTGCATTGGCTGCGACCTTTGCATTGAGGTATGCCCCGCCGTATTTTCCCTGACGGAATTTGGTTCCGCCGAGGCCATTCCGGAAGATGTGCCTCAGGAGCACATCCCGGATGCCCGGCACGCGCAAGACAATTGCCCGGCTTTTGCCATTGAAATACTGGCCTGATACAAACTTGCGGCTCCGCCGGTGATCCTGCCGGCGGAGTTGCTTGTTCGACTTGCTGTGTGCCCTTACACAAAGTATAGTGTTATTCAGAAGCAACAGCAACCACATACCGTGTATTGCTGGGCAGTTGCCTGCAAAAGAAAGAGGTGCGTTTTTGTGGAGTATTATCAGGAACTGGGTTCCAATATCCGCCAGCTGCGAAAACTGCGGGGCTATTCGCTTCAGGACCTTTCCGACCGGATCCAGGCCCAATGTGCAGCAGACCTTTCCGCCAACCTGATCAGCATGTGGGAACGCGGAGAACGGCGCATCACCGTCAGCCAGCTGGACTGCCTCTGCAAAGGGCTTGGCTGTACGCCCAATCTGCTCTGCCCCGGGTACAATGCGGAGCCATCCCAACGGGTGCTGCAGGAATACACTGCCCTGTCGGAGGAAGAAAAGCGGATTCTGGAATATGCCGCCCTGGAGTGGGACGGCAACACCCATGCACTGATCCAGTTCTGCGCACTGTATATGGCGCTGCCCCGCCGCCTGCGGGAAGGCATCGCATTTGTTGGCATCTCCGCTTTTGAGAAAGGGCAGAAGGAAAACGTGATCCTGCCCGATGCCCCACCGGTCGACGTTGCCTACATTGAGGCCCAGTGGCGGCATCTGCTGCACAGAGACTGATGTTGAAAATACAAATGATCTCTGTATTGTCTGCTATTGATGTACATCTTCCCTGAGCCTATATTCATTACAGAACATGCCCAAGGTTCATAGATTAAAAACAGAAAGGCTGTGATGGTAATGAAGAAAATATTGTGGATTGTCCTTGCTTGTGCGGCAATTGCAGGTGCTGCCGCCTGGATCCTCTTGTGCAAGAGAAACCGTGTTCTTTCTGCCCGGCAGAACGCTGCTAAAAGCTCATGAAACAATAAAACAAGGAAGCGGAGCATGTAAATGCTTCGCTTCCTTGTTTTATTCTGGGCTAACGATAGAAGGCCTGGCAGATCGGTTTGCCGCCAGCAGTGGTTCCACTTCGCCGCGCTGCGGCATGGACCGGATGGCACCTTTTCGGGTGGTGACGATATAGGCGGCCGCGTTGGCAAACCGCAGCATGCTCCGCCGGTCCGCGGCGGTCAGGCCGGTCATGCCGTTCTCCAGAACAAAGTTCAGCACACTGGCGCAGAAGGTATCGCCTGCGCCTGTGGTCTCGATGGTCCCGCCTAGGGTGAAGGAGGGAACGTACACCGGCTCCTCCTCGCCGTAGAAGCTGTAGCTTCCGTCGGGGCCGGCAGTAACATTCAGAATCATGATATTGGGATACTGCGCATGAAGGATGGCAGCGCCCTTTACAAAGTCGGTCTCGCCGGTCATGAATTCCAGCTCGTTATCGGCGATCTTCAGGATATCGCACTGGCCCAGCCCCCAGGCGATCGCCTCGCGGGCATCATCCAGGCTGCCCCACAGAGGGGGACGCAGGTTGGGGTCGAAGGAGATCAGAGCACCTCCCTCTTTAGCCGCCGCAACCGCCTTCACGGTGGCGTTCCGCACGCCGGGGTGAGTCATAGACAGCGTGCCGAAATGGAAGATCCGCGCTGCCCGGATCGTATCGAGAGGCAGCTCTTCCTCCGTAAGCATCATGTCTGCTCCGGGCTGGCGGTAAAAAGAAAAGTCGCGGTCGCCGTTGGGGAAGGTTTGTACAAAAGCCAGCGTGGTGGGAGTTTCGGTGTCCATCACAAGGGCATCGGCATGGATGCCGGCCTCCACAATGGTGTTCTTCAGCAGACGGCCGAACATATCGTCGCCCACTTTGCCAACAAAAGCGCAGGTCTTGTTCAGCTTGCGGAGCATGGCCAGCACATTGCAGGGTGCGCCGCCGGGGCAGGCCTCGAACAGTCCGTTGCCCTGACTGCTGGTGCCGTTGGCGGTGAAATCGATCAGCAGCTCGCCGAGCGCCACAACATCAAATTTAATTTCCATGGCTCAATCCTCCAAATAATATCATTCCGCATTCATCCGTGCGGCTGCTCCAGTCAGTAAAACCCGACATATAGATTGAGTTTTATATACACCAGAACTCGTAGAATCCGATGGTTACATTCCAAACAACTCTCTGTTCTGTTTCGGTGTTAGGTAATTCAGGGCATATACTGGGCACTGTTTCGCTGGTATACCCAATAGCTTCCTTTCCGTACCTTTTGCAGCAGCCCATCTTTGCAAAACCCGGCAAGAATGCGGCTGGCAGTTGCCGGTGAAACACCAAACAGCTTCTGAACGTCCTGGCTCCGGATGTATTCCCGACGGTCTATAAAGCTTTCGATTGCATTCCAGCGTCGTTCCGTTTTTGTTCCTTCGGCCGGTAAAGAAGATACCGCTTCTTCCAGGGCCTCTCGGATCATAGCAAGCATAAAGCTGATGAACACCGTGGATTCTCCGGCGGCATTGGATTTGTTGATTGCAGCGTAGTATTCCTCCTGGTGGTCATGAATCATGGATTCCACCGGAAGCCACGCAAAAACAGGATTCCACTGTGAGAGCAAAAGCGTATGCCAAAGCCTGCCGATTCGCCCGTTTCCATCCGCGAAGGGATGAATGAGCTCTAATTCATAGTGAAACACACAGCTCTTGATCAGCATTGGAATACTGCTGGTTTCGGTCCAACGCAGAAGCTTCTCTACAAGCTCCGGCACATAGGCTGGCAGTGTTCCAAGGTGGAGCACATTGCCTTCTTTATCCACAACTCCTACCGGTCGGGAACGAAACACTCCGGATTCCACGACCAGCCCTCTTGTCAAAACACTGTGCGCGAATAACAGGCTATCCACGCTGTAGGGATCCAGATGATCCATGTGTTCGTATATTTCAAAGGCATTGCGAACCTCCTCAATATCCTTTGGCGGGGCAATCACCCGCTTGCCCGCCAGAACAGCCGTTACCTGATCCAAGGTCAGCGTATTCTGCTCGATGGCAAGAGAGGAATAAATGGATCGGATTCGGTTCGTCCTGCGAAGTACAGGGTCGGGAGACTTTAATGCGGACATAGCAGCCTTTGTTGCCAGTTCGCTGATCTCAATCAACGCCGTCAGCATTTCATTGGTTATTTCAAATGGCGGATTCCTGTTGACCACACAGCATCACCTCTTGCAATCATCCTATCATTTCATCGCTCATTTTACAACAAAAATGAGCGATGAAATGATGCTATGAAAGACATACTATCTTTGGAACACCTGAGCGCAGCACAGCAAAAATTCTATTATTGTAAAAGTTTATGCTATCAATTGCACAAACTTAATTCTCTAAAAAGTTTATGCTATCAGCAGCACAAACTTTTTCCTGTTTTGACAGAAAAAGCCGCCTTGGTATAGATCAAGGCGGTTTTTTCTGAACATATTTTAGGCCAGTAGTGGTACAGGTGTCGGTTTCTGTGCAGTTTTTACCATTTAGGGGCTTCGAGG
>JAKSSN010000116.1 GCA_024403095.1 Oscillospiraceae bacterium | reverse complement strand
TGGCAGCGGGAGAAGGATTCGAACCCTCACATACGGAGTCAGAGTCCGCTGTGCTACCTTTACACAATCCCGCTAGACGCAAGATGTATTATAACTTCATTTCCTAAAAAGTCAACACTTTTTTTAAAAATTTTTTCTTGCGTTGCCTGGGGCAGTTTCCTGTGCTAGAATTGCCGGGAAATCAACAACAAAACAGGCGAGGGAAAACAGATGTTTGAAGGCTTCAGCGAAAAAACAAGCGAATTTCTGTGGGATCTGAAATTCAATAATGAACGGCCGTGGTTCCTGGCACATAAAGAAGAGTTTTTAAAAAATGTGAAGGAGCCCTTTGATGCCCTGGGCAAGGACCTGCTGGAAGAGATGCGCTGCCGTTTCCCCGGCGAGGACTGGAACCTGCACATCTCCCGCATCTATCGCGATGCCAGGCGGCTGTTCGGCAGAGGCCCCTACAAGGATCACCTGTGGCTTACCCTGTGGAAGGGACTGCCCAAAGGGGATAACCCTGCCTTCTGGTTTGAGATCAGCCCGGAAGCCTATGCCTGCGGAACCGGCTTTTGGGCGGCAGAAGCTTCGCAGATGGAGGCATACCGCAAATATATCGACACAAACCCGGCCGAGATTCTTCGCCTGGATGCAATGCTGAAAAACCAGAACCGCTTTGTCATGCGCGGCGAAATGTACAAGCGGCCCAAGGCAGATAAGGGAGAGCCACTGAACCAGTGGTATAACCGCCGCTGGCTGGGATTTGAGCATTTTGGGGATTACAGCCCCGAACTGTATTCTGCCAACCTGGTGCAGACCCTGGCGGACGGATTTGAATTCCTGATGCCTTATTACGATTTGATGTGTAAGTTTATAAGATAAGCTCTTCAGAAAAAGAAAACCGTGAGTGATGCGGAAAGCATCATTCACGGTTCTTTTCGTTGTTTGGGGAAGGAGAGGCCTGCTTTGCAGCAAAGGAGTATGCATAGGCAGCTGCCATGATCACAATAGCGATCGCCAGGGCAAAACCGCCATAGCGCATCATAAGCAGGTAGCGCATTTTCAGGTAGGCGTGGTAGCCAAGCAGCGAGGCAAACTGAACCAGCAGTGGCACCACGGCCAGCTGCGGCAGGCTGAAAGCCAGCACCAGTGTCATCAGGTCGGCCATGAAAAAGTAGCGGTCGTGCATATGGGGCAGCAGGTAGGGGATGACAACGCTGAGCAGAGCGGCAGCCAGGAACACCTGGTGTACGCCGGCGGCGCGTTTG
This sequence comes from Oscillospiraceae bacterium, assembly GCA_024403095.1. Taxonomy (GTDB): domain Bacteria; phylum Bacillota; class Clostridia; order Oscillospirales; family Oscillospiraceae; genus Limivicinus. The sequence goes on along the minus strand of JAKSSN010000116.1, from coordinate 4,422 downwards.
CGCAGCAGAAAGAACACAGCCAGCACAAGCGCCATGGCTGCAAAGGCACCTAGCACACCAAGGCGGGAGGCACGGGAAGTATCGATGATCTTGGGCAGGAAATACCCGTCCCAGAAAGAAAAGATAGAGGAAGAGTTGTAATTCAGCCCATCGCCGATGCTGCCGGTCTGGCCAAAATAAAGGGTGATGGTCTCCCAGAACGGGCGGCCAAGCAGAACGGCGGGGAGTACGGTTATAACATAAGTAAGGGGGAAGACCGGAAAGTGATACCAGCGGTAATCCCGGCGGATCCAGAGGACTACGGCAACGGGAAGAATGAACACGGCCTGCAGCTTGAAGGCAAAGGAGAGGGCAAACAGCACCATGGAATACACAGGCCGGCCTTTGAGCGCATAGTAGATGGCCATCAGCGCAAGCGCGGCATAGATCACATCGCACTGGCCCCAGAGCGAGCCGTTCAGCACCACCGTGGGCAGGAACAGCACCGTGAAGAAGCAGGCGAGACACACGGCATCTGACTTGCGGCTGAGCGCCACCAGACGCATGGCGTAGAAAGCAGCGAGCACCTCGAAGAAAACGGAGAGGTATTTGATCAGATACAGGTCCGGGTAATTCAGATAGGAAAAGCCGGCAAGAAAATACAGATAAGGAATATTGTAGTTGCCGATGGAGTAGCGCAGGGCAAGGAAGCCGCCATGCTCCCGGAAGAAATCTACCCAGTGGGAAAGAAAATTCACATAGTCCAGCGTTACATAGTCAATGGCTCTTGCGCGCAGGAAAAAGGCAGCACATAGCAGCACAATGGATACTGCAGCGGCAGGCAAAGAGCGGAGACGCTGATCATACCAGAGAAGGTACAAGGCCAACAGGGCCATGACACCATAAATTATGTAAACAGAAGCGGTTAAAGAGATCATAATAATAAAAAAATAAGCCGGTCGGAACCGGCAAAACACAAGAAAATCTATTGACAAGGCTTTTGCTGAAATGGTAGAATACCTTGCTATGTCTGTGGGAGGGGGCTTTTATCCCTTTCTTTTACATCCACAGTATAGCATCACAAGATAGTAAAATCAACTCCGGATGCAAACTGTTTTACAACGCACCCGGGTGTTTGCAAAAAGTTAAGGAGAGTACGCCAATGCCAAAAGATGTTCTCTACGGTAAGACCCTAAGAAAGAGTTATGCCCGTACTCAGGAGATCGTGGATATGCCCCATCTTCTGGATATCCAGAAAAACTCTTACAAATGGTTTATGGAAACCGGCCTTCGCGATGTGTTCAAAGATGTTGACGCAGTCACCGACTACAGCGGCAACCTCGAGCTCAGCTTCATCGATTACTCCATGGACGAAAAGCCCAAGTACACCGAGGAAGAGTGCAAAGCACGCGATGCCACATATGCAGCCCCCCTTAAGGTAAAAGTCCGCCTCCACAACAAGGAGACCGGTGAAATCAAAGAGCAGGAGATCTTCATGGGAGATTTCCCCCTCATGACTCCCAGCGGCACCTTCGTGATCAACGGCGCAGAGCGCGTTATCGTTTCTCAGATCGTTCGTTCTCCCGGCGTATACTTCGACAAGATCACCGATAAGGCAATGCTCAGCACCTACACCTCCACCATCATCCCTTACCACGGCGCATGGCTGGAGTACGAAACTGACAACTCCGATGTTTTCAGTGTTCGCATCGATAAGACCCGCAAGCTGCCCATCACCACCTTCCTGCGTGCTATGGGTGCTTATGACGAAAGCCGTCCTTCCACCTGGCTCAGCTGCATCGACGAGACCGTTGCCGGCGCAGTTACTCTTGAGCGCCTGAAGGAGATCTTCGGCAATGATGCACGCATCGTTGCCACCGCCGATAAGGACACCAGCGAGACTCGCGACGAGTGCCTGCTGGAGATCTATCGCAAGCTGCGTCCGGGCGATCCCCCCACTGTAGAAACTTCCGAGACCCTGCTGGACGGCCTGTTCTACGACAAGCGCAGATACGACATCTCCGAAGTCGGCCGCTACAAGTTCAACAAGAAGCTTTCTCTGTACCCCAGAATCGCAGGCTTCGCACTGGCTCAGCCCGTTGCTGATCCTCTTACCGGCGAAGTGCTGGCAGATGAAGGCGAAGTGCTTTCCCGCGAAAAGGCAAAGCAGATCGCAGATGCCGGTGTTGTTACCGTTTATCTGAATCTGGAAGGCGAGACCGTTAAGGTCTTCTCCAACGGCATGGTAGACATGTCCCGTTACGTTGACTTTGACCCTGCTGAGCTGGGCATCAAGGAAAAGGTAAGAGGCCTGGTCCTGAACAGCCTGCTGCAGCAGTACAGCGGCGATGCACTGAAGGAAGCCATCCTGATGAACATGGATGACCTGCTTCCCAAGCACATCGTTCTTGACGATATCTTCTCCTCCGTCAACTACCTCAACTGCCTTGCACACGGCATCGGCAACGCAGATGATATCGACCATCTGGGCAACCGCCGTATCCGCCGCGTAGGCGAACTGCTCCAGAACCAGTTCCGCATCGGCTTCAGCCGTATGGAGCGCGTGATCCGCGAGCGTATGCAGCTGCAGGATCTGGATGTTGTCACTCCTCAGAGCCTGATCAATATCCGCCCCGTAACCGCAGCACTGAAGGAATTCTTCGGTTCCTCCCCGCTGTCTCAGTTCATGGACCAGACCAACCCCCTGGCAGAACTCACTCACAAGCGCCGTATCTCCGCACTGGGCCCCGGCGGTCTTTCCCGCGAGAGAGCAAGCTTTGATGTCCGTGACGTTCACTACAGCCACTACGGACGTCTGTGCCCCATCGAGACTCCTGAAGGACCTAACATCGGTCTGATCAACTACCTTGCATCCTATGCAAAGGCAAACGAGTACGGCTTCCTCGAGACTCCGTACCGCAAGATCGACAAGGCCACCGGCTTTGTTACCGGCGAAGTGGAATACATGACCGCTGATGTGGAAGACCAGTACGTCGTCTGCCAGGCTTCCGAGCCCGTGGACGAGAATGGCTGCATCATTGCAAAGCGTGTAACCTGCCGTCACCGCAACGATACCGTTGAAGTGAACCGTGAAGACGTTGACTACATGGACGTCAGCCCCAGAATGATGATCTCCATTGCAACCGCAATGATCCCGTTCCTGGAGAACGACGACGCTAACCGTGCTCTGATGGGCGCTAACATGCAGCGTCAGGCAGTTCCTCTTCTTACCACCCAGGCTCCTATCGTCGGCACCGGCATCGAGCACAAGTGCGCAGTTGACTCCGGCGTTTGCGTACTGGCCGAAGGCGACGGTACCGTTACCCGCGTGGATGCCAACAGCATCACCGTGCGTTACGACGGCGGCGAATCCAAGACCTACAAGCTGATCAAGTTCTCCCGCAGCAACCAGGGCACCTGCATCAACCAGCGTCCCATCGTGAACCTGGGCGAGCGCGTTGCCGAAGGCGATGTTCTGGCCGATGGTCCCAGCACCAGCAACGGCGAGATCGCACTGGGCAAGAACATCCTGGTCGGCTACATGAACTGGGAAGGCTACAACTACGAAGACGCTATTCTGCTGAACGAGCGTATGGTTATGGAAGATGTCTTCACTTCCATCCATGTTGAAGAATTTGAATGTGATGCTCGCGACACCAAGCTGGGTGCCGAAGAGATCACCAGAGATATTCCCGGCGTCGGCGACGATGCTCTGAAATATCTGGACGAGCGCGGAATCATCATGGTCGGTGCTGAAGTTACCGCCGGTGATATTCTGGTTGGTAAGGTCACTCCCAAGGGCGAGACCGACCTCACCGCTGAAGAGCGCCTGCTCCGCGCCATCTTTGGCGAAAAGGCAAGAGAAGTCCGCGACACCTCCCTGAAGGTGCCCCACGGCGAAAGCGGCATTATTGTTGATGTTAAGGTCTTCACCCGTGAAAACGGCGATGAGATGGGCCCCGGCGTCAACCAGGTCGTTCGTGTTTACATTGCCCAGAAGCGTAAGATCTCCGTGGGCGACAAGATGGCGGGTCGTCATGGTAACAAGGGCGTTGTTTCCAGAATCCTGCCGCGCGAAGATATGCCTTATCTGCCTGATGGTACTCCGCTGGATATCGTTCTGAATCCTCTGGGCGTACCTTCCCGTATGAACATCGGTCAGGTTCTGGAAGTTCACCTTGGCTATGCCGCACAGGCACTTGGCTGGAAGGTCGCAACTCCCACCTTTAACGGCGCAAACGAAGTTACCATCCGCGAGACTCTGCGTGCAGCAGGCCTGCGTGAAGACGGCAAGAGCACCATGTACGACGGCCGTACCGGCGAAAAGTTCGATAATGATGTTACTGTCGGTTGGGTATACTTCCTTAAGCTGCACCACCTGGTTGATGATAAGATCCATGCCCGTTCCACCGGCCCCTACAGCCTTGTTACTCAGCAGCCTCT
>JAKSSN010000115.1 GCA_024403095.1 Oscillospiraceae bacterium | reverse complement strand
GCGTTGCCGGTAGTGCGGGGATGAAGCTCTACGTCGCGGATGTTAGAGACACCGGTAAGATACATTACGATGCGCTCGAAGCCAAGGCCAAAACCTGCATGGCGGCAGGAGCCGTAACGGCGCAGATCCAGGTACCACCAGTAATCCTCTTCCTTCAGGCCAAGTTCCTTCATACGGGCAGTAAGCACTTCCAGGTTATCTTCACGCTGGCTGCCGCCGATAATTTCGCCAACACCGGGTACAAGGCAGTCGGCAGCGGCAACGGTCTTTCCGTCGGGATTTAGCTTCATATAGAAAGCCTTGATATCCTTGGGATAATCTGTGACGAAAATGGGCTTCTTAAATACTTCCTCAGTGAGGTAACGCTCATGCTCGGTCTGCAGATCGATGCCCCATTCCACAGGGTAATCAAACTTCTTGCCACTGTTCTTCAGAATCTCAACTGCTTCGGTGTAGCTGACACGGCCGAACTCGTTGCTTACCACATTGTTCAGGCGGTCCAGCAGGCCCTTATCCACAAAGGAATTGAAGAATTCCATTTCCTGGGGGCAGCGCTCAAGCACACGGTTGATGATGTATTTTACCATTGCCTCTGCAACTTCCATATCATCCTGCAGATCTGCAAAAGCCATTTCCGGCTCGATCATCCAGAACTCTGCTGCATGGCGGGCAGTGTAGGAAACCTCTGCGCGGAAGGTGGGGCCAAAGGTGTAAACATCGCCAAAGGCCATAGCAAAGTTTTCTGCGTTCAGCTGGCCGGAAACGGTAAGGTTTGTTACCTTGCCGAAAAAGTCCTTGCTGTCGTCAACAGTGCCATCTTCCTTAAGGGGAAGGTTATTCAGATCCAGAGTGGTTACGCGGAACATTTCGCCTGCACCTTCGCAGTCGCTGCCGGTGATCAGAGGAGTGTGAACATAAGTGAAGCCGCGATTCTGGAAGAATTCATGCACTGCCTGTGCCGCAACGCTGCGCACACGGAAAGTAGCAGAAAACAGATTGGTTCTTGGTCTGAGATGCTGAATCGTACGCAGAAATTCCACGGAATGACGTTTCTTCTGCAGCGGATAATCCGGAGTGGACTTTCCTTCCACAGTAATCTCGTCTGCCTTCAGCTCAAACGGCTGCTTTGCCTCGGGAGTAAGTGTGAGAGTGCCGTGCACGATGAGTGCAGCGCCAACATTCTGAGAGGCGATTTCATCGTAGTTTGCAAGCTTTTCACGCTCGAATACGACCTGCAGAGACTTGAAGTTGCTGCCATCGTTCAGCTCGATAAAGCCAAAGTTTTTCATATCGCGCACAGTGCGGACCCAACCGCAGACCGTGAGCTCCTGACCGCCGAACTGCTGCGGATCGGCAAAAATTCCGGAAATTTTCTGGCGTTTCATTGTTGTTCCATCCTTGTTTTATTATGTATCTCAAATTTTACTGCAGACAGTATATGTCAGCAGCGGGTGCATTGCAAGAATCAGTTTATCAGAAGATAAAATTAATGGGGCAGGGGCAATTTTGAACCTCTACGGTTTCCACTTCGCCGCCGGCTTCTCCATCGCAGGTCCAGGCAATTTTCTTATCAAAGGTAAATCTTGCCCAGGTCGTGTGAAGGATCGTAAGATACTTGCTCTCATACTGCTGCGAGAGAACGCTGGTCACAAGCTCGCCAAACTGATCGATGGTCTTGGGGTCGCGCACCAGAACCAGTTCTGACTTGCCGTCGCCCAGACTTACCATATTTTCTTTCAGCTTTACGATTCCGCCCACAGATGTGGAATTGGAAAGGCTTCCGTAAAGGAAGTCCCCTTCTGTTTCGCCGCCGTCATATTCTACTTTTGCGTGGATCGCTTCCACCTTGGGCAGCGCTGACATTGCCTGAAGCACATATGCAAGGTGGCCCAGTGCCTTTTTCTGGTCCTGCGGTGTGGCATAGCTTACCTCGGTAAATGCGCCAAAAGCAGCAATGTATGCATAATAACGTTCGCCGAATTTACCCACATCAAACGGATGCTCTGTGCCATTTACAAGCCGCTCGGCTGCGCCGGGCATATTATTTTTAGGAAGGTCTAACGTGGTTGCTACATCGTTGGCGGTTCCCATGGGGAAGTAACCCAGCGGGGGACGATTTTCCAGCGTCATAAGACCGGCGATCACTTCACTCAGCGTGCCGTCGCCGCCTACACATGCTACAGTATCATACCCGGCTGCGTAGTTTTTTGCATACTCAACAGCATCTCCTACAGCCTTTGTAAAATACAGTGTGGTGCGGTAGCCGCCCTCATCCAGGATTCTTAACGCCTCACCCAGCTTTTCCTTGTATCCTCCGCGTCCTGCAGAAGGATTGATAATTAGCATCAGTGATTTTTCCATAATAACAGCTCCTGTTATTCACCGTTCGTTTATGATAATATAAAAGCAAAAAGGACACAGAGAACTGTGTCCTTGGTAACTTTGCTTTTGACGATTATGCCATTTCGTTGATCTTGGTGCTCATTGCGGACTTCTTATGGGCTGCATTGTTCTTGTGAATCAGACCCTTGCCGGCTGCACGGTCAACTGTTTTAACAGCATCTTTATAGGCACTGACGGCTGCATCCTTGTTGCCTTCAGCAACAGCTGCGTCAAATTTTTTAATCATGGTCTTGAGATTGGTCTTCTCAGCACGATTCTTAGCTCTGAGTTCCTTGGACTTTTCGTCTCTCTTTGCAGAAGATTTAATATTGGCCATGTTCGATCGCCACCTCCTCCTATAAGATTGAGTTATTTCAACTCGCATTTAGGGATTATAGCAAACAGTTATGTAAATTGCAAGTACTTTTTTTGTTTTTATTTGTATTTTTCTGATTAATTTTTGAAGTTCAATTTATTGTCGTTTTCTTTGGTATCAACCACAAAATATAGGTTTTTTGTTGTGTTTCACGTGAAACATTTTTGAACTTTTTTGCCCTGTTTTGTCCGGTTAGGAATCGTCTTATGTTTTCACGAATTTCATGTTTCACGTGAAACAATTTTTAATCATTTTACACCACATGTTTGTTGAATTGAGTATGCAATACTGTTATAATACAAAAGCTTAAAAAATGGAACCTATTGGGTGGAAAAAACTATGTCAAAAATTATTGCCGTAGCCAACCAGAAGGGCGGAGTCGGAAAAACAACCACCTGTGTAAATCTTTGTGCAGCGCTCCACGCACTGGGCAAACGAGTGCTGATGATTGACAGTGATCCGCAGGGAAATGCCAGTTCCGGATTTGGAGTATCAAAAAATACTCGCCCGAATGTTTATGACATTCTCATCAATGGTAAGGCTGCAGAAGACTGCATTGTAAAAACCGAATACGGCGACCTGATTCCTACAGGAAAAGAACTTGCTGCATCCACGGTAGAACTGATCAGCATAGAAAACCGTGAGTTTGTTCTGAGCAAGGCACTCAAATCACTCTACCTGGATTATGATTACATTTTCATTGACTGTCCGCCTTCCCTTGAACTGCTGACGATCAATGCTCTTGTTGCAGCAGACAGTGTGCTGATACCTATGCAGTGCGAATACTATGCACTGGAAGGAATTGCCGATCTGCTAACCAGCATACGACTTTGTTCAAAGCGGCTGAACAAACGCCTTGAGATTGAGGGTATTCTGCTGACAATGTATGACGGAAGAATGAATCTTACCACTCAGGTTGAAAATGAACTGCGCAAACACTTGGGCAATAAAGTATATCAGACAGTGATACCCAGAAGTATACGCCTTTCCGAAGCACCCAGCCATGGAATGCCAGGTATTGTTTATGACAGGACCAATCGCGGAAGCAAAGCATACCTGAGCTTTGCAGAAGAATTCATTCAAAACTAAAGGAGACGGTGATTCAAGATGGCAAAAGAAAAAAAGGGACTGGGAACCGGTCTGGATGCACTGTTCTCGAACTACGGCATGGATGATGCCGCGGAAAGCGAACTGCAGACGGTATCGGTAACCAAAATTGAACCGCGCCTGGAGCAGCCCCGAAACTATTTTGATGAAGAAGCTCTTCAGACCCTTTCGGAATCCATTGCACAGCATGGCCTGATACAGCCGATCACAGTCCGCAAGGTAGAAAACGGCTTCTACCAGATCATAGCCGGTGAACGCCGGTGGCGCGCATCCCGCATGGCCGGCTTAAAAGAAGTTCCCGTGCGGATCATTGAAGCGGACGACAAAAAGGTTACCGAACTTGCGCTGGTTGAAAACCTGCAGAGAGAAGACCTTAACCCGATTGAGGAAGCAAAAGGCTATAAATCGCTGATTGAAGAATATGGCATGACGCAGGATGAAGCTTCCCGCAGCGTTGGAAAATCCCGCCCGGCCGTAACAAATTCTCTGCGTTTGCTCAGCCTTTCCCAGCCGGTCATGGACTATGTTGAGCATGGCGAGCTTTCAGCCGGTCATGCAAGAGCTCTGCTGGGAATATCTGACCCGGAAAAGCAAAAAGCCCTGGCAGATGAGATCATAGAAAAATCCTATTCTGTACGCAAAGCAGAAAGCATGGTCTCTGCCGCGCTGAAAGAAAAAACAGAAGCCGAAGAAAACGACGGCAAGATCTCTGTAGATTACGCAGCGGAAGTATCCGAAAACCTTTCCCGCCTGCTTTCCCGCAAAGTTAAGCTGGTGGATGGAAGAAAGACTGGCCACATTGTAATTGAATACTATGGCAGTGACGACCGCGAAGCATTGATTCAGGCAATTCAGAAATTAAAATAATTATACATGAACAGGAGTACCAGACATGCTTGATATTAGATTTGTAAGAGAAAATCCCGAAATCGTAAAAGAAAATATCCGCAAGAAATTCCAGGATCACAAGCTTCCCATGGTGGACGAAGTGATCGATCTGGATGCAAAAAACCGCGCAGCTATTACTGAACTGGGCGAGATTCAGGCAAAGAACAACAAGCTGGCAAAGGCAAACGGCCCTCTCTTCGGCAAGCTGAAGAAAGCAGCAAGCGACGAAGAAAAAGCTGAAATTCAGGCACAGATCGATGCAAATATTGCAGCTAAAAAAGAAGGCGATGAAAGACTTGCCGAACTGCAGGAAATGCAGGCAAAGTACGCCGAACGTATTCACACCCTGATGCTGAATATCCCCAACATCATTGATGATTCCGTTCCCATCGGCCCCGACGACAGCGCAAACGTTGAAGTGGAGCGTTTTGGTGAAGCAGTTACTCCTGATTTTGAGGTTCCTTACCACACCGAAATTATGGAGCGCTTCAATGGCGTTGACATGGATGCAGCCGGCCGCGTATCCGGAAACGGCTTCTATTACCTGATGGGCGATATCGCACGCCTGCATTCCGCAGTGCTTGCTTATGCCCGCGACTTCATGATCAACAAGGGCTTTATCTACTGCATTCCTCCCTTTATGATCCATGGCAACGTGGTGGAAGGTGTTATGAGCCAGACCGATATGGAATCTATGATGTATAAAATTGAGGGTGAAGACCTTTACCTCATTGGTACCTCTGAGCATTCCATGATTGGTAAATTCATTGACCAGATCATTCCTGAAGATACCCTGCCCCAGACTCTTACCAGCTACTCCCCCTGCTTCCGCAAGGAAAAGGGTGCCCACGGCATTGAAGAGCGCGGTGTATATCGTATTCACCAGTTTGAAAAGCAGGAAATGATCGTTGTCTGCAAGCCCGA
>JAKSSN010000114.1 GCA_024403095.1 Oscillospiraceae bacterium | reverse complement strand
GGGGCGCTTACGCCGATGATGCCCAGCGAGACTGCGATCACGCGGCGCACACAGTCGGCCAGCAGCAGGCGGGCGCTCTGCACATCGCTCTCGGCATCCTTGATGCGGCAAACGGTGTAGAAGCGGTGGAAGCGGGCAGCCAGCTCGGTCACATACTTGTTGATGCGGCTGGGGTCGTAGCTGCGGGCAGCCAGGCGGATCTCCTCGGGCAGCATGGCCAGCTGGCGGATCAGCTCGTGCTCGGCCTCGGTGCTGAGCACTGCAAGGTCAACGTTCTCGGCGGCGGGCACAGCGTGGCCGTCGGCAGCCAGAGCGGCCAGCAGCGAGCAGATGCGGGCATGGGCGTACTGCACATAGTAAACGGGGTTCTCGCTGTCCTGGCGGATGGCCAGGCCCAGGTCGAAGTCCACGGGAGCTTCGGGGCGGGAGTTAAAGAAGAAACGGGCAGCATCGATGGGAACCTCGTCCAGCAGGTTATCCAGGCTGATGGCCTTGCCGGAACGCTTGCTCATACGCACGGGCACGCCGTCGATCAGCAGGTTCACCAGCTGCATCAGCACGATCTCCAGCTTGTGTTCGCCGTCAAGGCCCAGGGCATCCAGTGCGCCCTTCAGGCGGGCCACATGGCCGTGGTGGTCGGCGCCCCAAACGTTAATGGCAAGGTCGGTGCCGCGCTCGGCGATCTTGTTGCGGTGGTAGGCGATGTCGGCGGCAAAGTAGGTGTAAAAACCGTTGGCGCGGCGCAGCACGTCGTCCTTCAGCTCCAGCTTATCGATGTCGGCCTGCTTTTTGCCGGCCTTCAGCATGTTCTCGCTGAGAATGCGGGAGGTGTTCAGCCACAGGGCGCCGTCCTTTTCATAGGTGTAGCCGCGGTCGGTGAGCATCTGCACGCTCTCGGCCACATAGCCGGTGTTGTGCAGCTCCGATTCAAAGAACCACTTGTCGTATTCAATGCCGTAGCGGCGCAGGTCGTCCTGCATCTTGGGAATGTTGCGCTTCAGGCCAAAGTCGGCCATCAGCTTGTGGATCTCGGCAGTTTCCTTTTCGGTCCAGCTGTCGCCGTATTCGGCGCAGAAGGCCTTGGCCAGCTCCTTGATATCGTCGCCGTGGTAGCCGTCTTCGGGGAACAGGCCGTATTCTTCATCGGGCAGGTCCAGCTTGCCAGCCAGGAACTGGCGGGCGCGGGCCTCGATGGAGGTGGCAAACTTTTCAATCTGGTTGCCGGCGTCGTTCACGTAGAACTCGCGGCTTACATCATAGCCGGCGCATTCCAGCACGCTGGCCAGGGCGTCGCCCAGCACGCCGCCGCGGGCATTGCCCATGTGCATGGGACCGGTGGGGTTGGCGGAAACAAACTCCACCATCACCTTTTTGCCTTCGCCCACGTTGATGCGGCCGTATTCGCTGCCCTCAGCCACAATGTTCTTCAGCACATCGCCAAACCAGTTTTCGCTCAGGCGGAAGTTGATAAAGCCGGGGCCGGCCACTTCCACGCCGCTGAACCAGCTGCCGTTCAGGTCCATGTTGGCGGTAAGGATCTCAGCTGCCTTGCCGGGAGCCATGCGGAATGCCCTGCCGTTTACCATGGCATGGTTGGCGGCAAAGTCGCCGTTGGAGATATCCTTGGGGATCTCTACCGTGCCGGTGAGCACGGCGCCGGCGGGCAGCTCGCCCTTGGCGGCAGCCTGCTCATAGGCTGCGCAGAGCAGCTCGTTAATGCGGTCTTTTGCTTGCTGTATCATGTTAGCCATTGTTGTTCGTTCCTCTCTGTTCGCTCTCAGTTTTTCTGCTTGGTTACTTTCACGTTGATCTGGTTGTGCAGCACCATGGCGTGCTCAAAATCCAGCACATAATCCACTTCCAGGCTGCCGCCGTTTTCGTCAAAGCTCTGGGTGATGCTGCGGGTGCGCAGCCCCATGGTGGCGGTGCCGTAGGGGGTGTTGTAAAGAATGTTGTCCTTGCCGCCTTTTTTAAACTCCATGGTGGAGGTGATGGCGCCTTCGCGGCTCAGCTCCACTTCGTCCGGGCGGATGCGGATGGTGGTGACGGTGCCGGGAATGCCGGTCACGTCGGTTTCCAGGTAGGAGAGGAAGATCTCCTGCGGGGAATAGCTGAAGAGGCCGTCGGTAATAAAATCGAAGGTCTCCTGCTCCGGTGCGTCGATGCAGGAGATGTTGTGCACCTCGATCACCGCTTCGCCTGCGTTGGCGGCCAGAGCCTTAAAAATAATTTCGTCCATACGTGGTCATGCCTCCTGCGGGGGAATATGCCGGGCATCTACCGGGCGCCCGGTGAGCAGCGAGCCAAGGGCGGAAAACTCCCCGGCACTGCCGCTGGTGTAAAACTCTTCGCGGCCGTCGCTGCCGCAGAGATGGTAGCCTTCCAGATAATCGGCAATGTCCTCGGCGGCGCAGCGGGAAGCCTCCACCAGCTCCACCTCCGGGCCAAGATAATCCGTGATGGCCTGGGCAAGAATGCCGTAGTGGGTGCAGCCCAGGATCAGCGTGCCGGCGCCGGCTTCTTTGATCGGCTGCAGGTAGCGCTGCACGGCCTCGCGCACGGCGGGGTCATCGGCCTGAATGTGGCCGCCCTCGATGAGGGGCACAAAATCCGGGCAGGCAACGGGAAGGATGCGGTTTTTAGGGCAAAGCTCGCGCATGCGTGCTTCAAAGGTGCCGCTGCGGATCGAAGCGGCGGTGGCGATGATGCCGATGGGGGCGGAGCCTGCCAGGCGCGAGGCAGCGAGCACCGTGGCGTCGATCACGCCCACGGCCTTTATGCTGCTTTCGGCCAGAATGTCCCTTGCAATGGAGGAGAGGGTGCCGCAGGCCACAAGAACGGCCTTCACATCCTGCTGCTGCATAAATGCAAGGTTCTGCCGCGCCATGCGCCGCAGCTGCTCCTCCGGGCGCCCGCCATAGGGGGCGCGGCCGCTGTCGCCAAAATAGATTAAATTTTCATCCGGCAGGCGCTCGCGAAGCGCGCTGAAGGCCGTAAGGCCGCCCAGGCCGGAGTCGAATATTCCAACGGATCGATTATCCATTTTATGCCTCGTAAACTTAATGATAAAGGGTTTTGCAACAGATAATACCCCTATTATGCAAATATACATATTACAACAAAATGGGCCCCAACACAAGAGAAAAAAGGCACGCGGGATCCCGCGGCGGCAATTTGAGCAAAGATGCGGGAAAAACATCTTGTTAACATAACACGAAAGGAGTACAATAAGCGTTGGCCCCTTCGGCTGCTGAAGCAGCCGCAAGCGGCAGAGACCACCGCACCCAATGGAGAAGCACATGAACAGGAAAAAACAGGCGCAGCCGCTGCAGACGGAGCAGCCTTTTAAGAAGAAAAAGAAAAAACACTGCAGAGCAAAAGCCAAAAAGACCCGCATCTGGGCCATCATCGTTCCGGTGGTGGTGTTCTACCTTGCCCTGTGCGTGGCAGGCGTGTTTATTGTGGACCGCTGCCACCCGGAGATCACCCTGCTGGGGGAGGAGAATGTGGTGCTGGAATACGGCGAGTCCTATACGGACCCCGGCGTGCAGGCAATCGTGACCGGCAACCTGTTTGGCGACCGCAGCACCCCGCCCCAGGTCACCTGCACCAACGAAACGGACCTCAGCCGCCTGGGCACCGGCACCATCACCTACACGGCAAGCTGGAAAAAGCAGTCCGTAAGCGTGCAGCGCACCATCACGGTGGTGGATACCACCGCCCCGCAGATCACGCTGCTCACCCGCGAGGGCTACTCCGCCTCCTGGTTTAATAAATACGAGGAAGAGGGCTTTACCGCCGCGGATAACTACGATGGCGACCTTACCGCCTTTGTGCAGCGCGAGCAGTACGACGACCGTGTGGTCTATTCCGTGCACGATTCCTCCGGCAACGAGTGCACCGTGGAGCGCCCCATTGTCTACAGCATCACGGCACCGGAGATCACCCTGCTGGGCGGCGAACACCTTACCCTGCAGGCCGACCGCTATTATTCCGACCCCGGCTATTCTGCCCACGACGACCAGGGCAGCGACCTTACTTCCCTTGTGCAGGTCAGCGGGCAGGTAACACCCTGGCTGCCCGGCACCTATGAGCTCACCTACACCATCTCCAACACCCAGGGCGGCGAAGTTACGGCCCTGCGCACCGTGGAAGTGGTGGGGGCAGAAGTGCCGCAGACGGTCCGCCCCAGCCAAAAGACCATTTACCTCACCTTTGACGACGGCCCCGGCCCCTATACCGATGCGCTGCTGGATGTACTCAAGGCCTACCGCGTAAAAGCCACCTTCTTCATCACCGGCAACGACAGCGACTATGAAAACTGCATCGGCCGGGCCTACCGCGAGGGCCACAGCATTGCTGTGCACACCCTGCACCACGACTATGCCACCATCTATTCCAGCGAAGAAGCCTTTTTCGACGACTTTTTTGCGGCCCAGGAGATCATCAAGCGCCAGACCGGCGATTACACCCGCCTGTTCCGCTTCCCCGGCGGCAGCTCCAACACCATCAGCCGCAAATATAACACCGGCATCATGGGCCGCCTTGCCAAGGCCATGACGGCCATGGGCTACAAGTACTACGACTGGGACATCGATTCCGGCGACGCGGCCAATGCCAGAAAGGCCAACGATGTGTACAACAACGTGACGAACGGCATTCTGGCGGATGGCGGCACTGCCTTTGTGATCCTGCAGCACGACATTAAGGACTACAGCGTGAACGCGGTGGAAAAGATCATCATCTGGGGCCAGAGCAATGGCTACCGCTTTGCGGCGCTGGATATTAATTCCTATGCCGCGCACCACGGCATAAACAACTGAAAAAAGCATGCGGCAGAAGCCTCTGCCGCATGCTTTTTCTGTTGAAGCAGCGCACAAAAACTGCTATCATGAATGCATCAGTTTTGGCCGCCTGCGCAAAGCGCACGGCGGCAGCAAGCAGGGAGGTACCATCATGATCCTGGCCATTGACATCGGCAACACCAACATTGTGGTTGGCTGCATCGAGGGCGAAACCATCAGCTGCATCGATCGCATCCACACCGACGCCACCGAAACATCCACCGAATACGCCATCAAGCTGCTGCAGCTGCTTGCTTACCGCGGCATCGACCGCTATGCCTTTGAAGGCGCCATCATCTCCTCTGTGGTGCCCCAGCTCAGCGAGGCCTTCCGTGTTGCCATTCAGAACATCACGGGCAAAACGCCCCTGGTGGTGGGCCCCGGCATGAAGACCGGCATGAACGTGCGCCTGGACGACCCCGGCACCCTGGCCGGCGACCTGGTGGTGGGCTCTGTGGCCGCCATTCAGTATTACGGCGCGCCCTGCATTGTGCTGGATATGGGCACTGCCTCCACCATTGTGCTCATCGATAAGGATAACTGCTATCGCGGCGGCGCCATCCTGCCCGGCGTGCGCCTGGGGCTCAAGGCTCTGGCCGAGGGCACCAGCCTGCTGCCGGATATCTCGCTTACTGCGCCCAAGAAGTGCATCTCCACCAACACGGTGGACTGCATGCGCTCCGGTGCCATTTTTGGCAATGCCGCCATGATCGACGGCATGATCGACCGTATGGAGGCCGAGATCGGCTACCCCTGCAAGGTCATCGCCACCGGCGGCCTTGCCGCCACGGTAACGCAGTATTGCCGCCGGTCCATCATCTGCGATGATGACCTGCTGCTCAAGGGCCTGTGGTACCTGTATAAGCGCAACACCAAAG
>JAKSSN010000113.1 GCA_024403095.1 Oscillospiraceae bacterium | reverse complement strand
CTTACGCTTGAAAGCATACGCTCAGAATGTCCCAAAAGTGTGTCCGATGCTCTTTTAATAGCAGATATCAATTACGCTTTTGAATATGAGGACAATGTGGGATACTTCACCTTTCCGCTTTTGAGGGGGGGCAATGAAGCATGACGCTGTTTTTGAACCTACCCTTTCTCTGCCGTGCCGGTTTCGGCCTGTGGACGCTTCTTTTATGCCTTGCAGGAATCGTGGACGGCGTTTTGTCCGCTGCCCTCAGGCGGTATCGGAATGCGTTTCTGGCTCTGCCGCTGTTTGCAATGTCCTTCCTTATGTGGCAGACGACGGCGCGCTTCCTCTACTTCTCGGAACAGGAGCAGACATCGGCGCTGTGCATCTGGCTGGGCCGTCTTCCAAGCATGGTCTGGGTGTTGGTTCTTCTGCTGCTCACAGTTGGGGCAGCGGCTGTTTCGTATTCCGGCATACGGTATTCAAGAACCTTTATCACGCCGCTGACCATCGAACGCTGTGCGGATAAACTCGCCTGCGGCATCTGTGTCTGGCAGGATAACGGCCATGTGGTTTTTTCCAATGGCTGCATGAACAGCCTCAGTACTCAGCTCACCGGAAAACCGCTGATGGACGGAACAAGGCTCTGTAATGCGGTCACCGAACCCATCATGCCGGTTGGCGAGCGGATGTGGCAGTTTTCATTCCGGAATCTGGCAAATGGCAAAGAAGTGCTTCATGAACTGATTGCATCAGATGTAACGGAACATTATGCCGAAAGCAGAGCGCTGCAGGCAGAGAATGACCGCCTGGCAAAGATGAATGAAGAGCTGCGGGTATATGGCCTGAAAATAGACGAGACCGTCCGCCGGCAGGAAATGCTGCAGGCCAAGATGAACATCCACGACGAGATGAACCGGCTGATGCTTTCAACGGTTGCGGCAGACCTTGAAAACACAGAGGAACTGAACCGCATTTTTGCCTTGTGGGAACAGAATGCCCTGCTGCTTTGCATGGAATCGAATGAGCATAAGAATGAAGATGCGATGAAGCAGCTGGAGGAGCTTGCGCAGGCCCTGGGCATTCAGCTGCTGTGGGAAAATGCTCTGCCGGATAAGTTCACCCCAAAGCAGCGGGAACTGCTCTTTGTGGCGGCACAGGAGGCAATTACAAATGCGGTGAAGCACGCAAAGGCGAACAAGATAAAAATATCCTTTGCCGAGACGCCGGAGAATATTCAGTGCACCTTTGAAAATGGCGGCGATCTTTCTGGCGGGGAGGTTCATTTCACAGGCGGCCTTGCCAATCTGGCGGTTCTGGCGCAGGAGCAGGATGCAGCTGTATTTGCCAAGTCAGAGGAGACCTTCAGGCTTTCTCTTGTTTTCTGCAAAAGCCGGTAAATATCTGCCGATTGGCAGATGCGCATTCTGGAAATACTGCCCATACTAGTATGTGTTTTTCAATTGCAGCTTAGAACACATATTTGAAGGAGGTGCGTAGATTTGGCATACAATGTACTGATCGTAGAAGACCAGGCGATGCCTCGCCGTCTTATGGAAATTTATGTCAACTCCAGTGAGCACTTTGCGCATCTGCTCTCGATTGCCAACGCATCAGCCGCAATCTCTGTATGCAGAACACAGCCGGTGGACCTGATCCTGATGGATGTTATGACCGAGCTTGGGCATAGCGGGCTGGATGCAGCTGAAGAGATCAAAAAAGAATTTCCAATGATCAAGATCATCATTGTCACTTCTTTGCCGGAATATTCCTGGCTGAAACGGGCAAAAGGGATCGGTGTGGACTCGTTCTGGTACAAGGATGGGCAGAAGGAAAGTTTTCTTGAAGTTATGGAGCGCACAATGGCCGGCGCACACATCTTTCCGGATGAAACACCGCTTGTTCCCATCGGAAACACAACAAATCATCACTTCACGGAGCGTGAGCTGGATGTTCTAAAAGAACTGACTACCGGGGACAGTAACGCAGCGATTGCGGAAAGGCTTCATATCTCTGCCGGTACAGTAAAGACCCATATCCAGCATCTTCTGGAAAAGACCCGCTTCAAGACCCGAACAGAATTGGTTGCGGAAGCACGGAGCCTTGGCATTGTGATTCGAAAAAAGAATCAGTAATTACAAAAAAACGGAACGGATGCACTTTGTGCATCCGTTTTTAAAAATTTTATGTAAACATCTGCCGATTGGAGGATGTGTAAGGAATTTAAAATCAATATAATAGAAGTTGGATTATATTCATGGAATTCCAGTTGGAATCCGAGTCTGATCTGTACCTTTCATCTCAGTTATTATCCAATACTGGAGGATCACTTATGAACATGAAAAAATTACTGTCCGGCTTTCTTGCAGTTATGTTCTGCCTGCAGCTGCTGGCAATCCCTGCCCTGGCAGAGGATGCAATCATCCTGGACTACATCAAAAACGATGATATCTCAGACGAGAACATAGGCGGAGGGCAGTCATTTATTGTGAATGTACCGACTGGAGAAACTGTGACCTTCTTTTGGCCTATTGACAGAGAGATTCCCCATCACAATGCTGTTACACTGGAAAAAGGAACCACAGTATTGCTGGTAGGTGATGTTGGGCCAGGTGGTGACAAGGCCGCCGTGTATGTTGCTAATGACAGTAAGCTCACCGTTCAGGGAGAAATTGCCACTACAATAAGAGGCGGCACTATCATTCAGCCATCTCAGTACAATGCAGGTGTCGTTGCCAACTATGGCAATGCTGCAATTTATGCAGAAAATAATGGAATCGTTACCGTAACCGGGAACGTCTCCTCCCAGCTGGAGGCAGTAATCGCGGACCATGCCACAGTTTCCATCGTTGGAGATGCGGTCAGTACTTATCCGGATCCGAACCTGATTGTGAAGCCAAATGTATATTTGGATCCGAACACCGGAGAAGTCTCGTTCCTTTCAAATTATACTTCCAGACAGCTCGCTGCTCCGGTCATTAACGCTGATCAATCCAATGTGTCGGTTGGCGGCAGTGTAACGAACCAGCATGGTGACGGCATCCAGGCTAAAAATGAGTCCACAGTCGTAGTCAAAAATGTAATAATCGATGATAGTTTTTCCACAGCAATTGATGCGGAAAACAGCAATACTGTGGTTACCGTGAAGGACAGCATTTCCTCAAAAGGGTACGGCATTGTTGCCACTGACAGCTCCACAGTAAACGTGAATAATAATGTCACAGCCGAGCATACTGCGGTAAAGGCTAATAATGCTGAAGTAAACATCGGCAGCCTTACATCGAATAATGGAGCCGGACTGGAAGTTGAAAAAGCCACTGCAAACATCGCTGGCAATATCCAGGCAAAGAGCGATGCAATCGATGCAGCCGGATCTACAGTTCAGGTCGGCGGAAATGTTTCTTCTTCCAGCGGCTATGGTATTAACGCTAAAAAAGGCGCAGAAATCAACGTTGATGGTAATCTTACTGCTGAAGCCAACCATGCCATTTGGGCAAAGGCGGCAGACTCCAGCGAGGCAACCAGCATCACGGTGGGTGGAGAAATTAAAGCGAAGAAAGATGGTGTGGATGCAACTGCAACGAACGGCGGCAGCGTATTAGTTACCACCGGCAATATTGCGGCCGAAGGCACAAATGGTATTTTTTCCTTCTCCGATCCCTTCTCCGAGAACAGCAGCGTAGAAATAACTGCCGGTACGATCTCTGCTGCAGATAAGGGAATCTTTGCTGCCGGTAAATCCGATGTAACTGCTGCCAGCGTTACTGCGGCGAACACCGGTATCGAAGCTGTGAGCGGCTCCTCTGTCAGCATTGCTGAATTTGTAAATGCTACGGTTGGCGTATCCGCCAAACATGAGAATACCAACGTGACCGTAACGAATATCATAGCTGACGAACTTGGTGCCTCGTTAGCCGAAGGAGCCACAGTAACCGTTGGAGATTCTGTTACCAGCCAAAAGAATGGCATCGACGCCCAAAGCGGAGCCGGAGCAACTGTTTACGGCAATGTTGTGGCAAAAGAACTTGCTGTAAAAGCAACAGATGAAAACACCTCCGTAGTTGTCCTGGGAGATATTACCTCCAGCGATGCAGAAAGCATAAATGCAAAAGCAAATGCCGAGGTCACTGTATTCGGCGACGTAACATCTGAAAACTCCACCGGTATTCTTGCAGACAACGATGGTAACGTGCACGTGGAAGGCGATGTGAGCGCTGCCGCAGAAGGCGTAAAGGTTGAAATTGATTCTACAACCGCCGAGGGCTGCGTATTTATAGACGGAACTGTAACAGCCGGCACTTCCGCTTTTGTGATTCAGGATACTACCAACTCCCTGGATGCCGATGCATTCTTCACTAACATTCCGGATATTATTGTGTATGAAGCCACCCCCGCAGCAGATTATGTGGAGATTCAGAGCACCGCTCTAACTGCACAGGAAGAAGCAGAGCTTTCTGAAAAGATTGCCAAGGAAGCGATTGAGTATATTATCCGCAGCGATGCAGAGCACGGCACGATCAGTCTTACCACGGCCACTTATCTCCCCAACGAAGGTGTTTATGTTGCAAATGAAGGAACGATCACGATCCATGTGGTTCCTGATCCCGGGTATTCTGTAAAGAGCGTGACCGGAGGAAAAGCCACAATCACCCTGCTCAGCGACGGCTCATATGAAGTGAACATCCCTCGTGGTGGTGGAGTGGATATCTTTGCCCTGTGCGAAAAGATAGCAGAAATCAACAACGACCCGAATGGAGGAAACTCCAATGGTAAACATGAAATTCCCCTTATTCGTGCAAACGAGGGCACGGTAATCACGGAATATATCTGCGTTTCCGATGCTGAAGGCTGCAATGAAGGCGTCACCCAGGTGGATACTTCCGAAAAGCTGGAAGGCCTTTCCTGGAGCCAGAAGCAAGCCGTAAGAAATGTTGATATGAAACACACCAAAGTTACCGGTCTGAAGATTAAAGACTATGTATTTGGCGAGAGCATCCGCATAGAAGTTGAAAACAGCCCCAAAAATGTTACACTCTATGCAAGTTCTGATGCCATTTCCCAGGCTGCGGTTCTTTTCTTCGATTTTCAGGCAGACACATGGTCAATCCTTGAGGCAGAAGTTGAGGCCGATACCGGCCTGATTTCCTTTGAAGCTCCTGGCAATGGAATTGTCTCTTTGCTGGTTAAGGATTGGAAGTAATTCTGCTCTTCAGTGAAGATTACCGTAAAGACTTCATAACGATCACCCGTCCGGGGCAGTGCGCAAAAAACAGCTGCCCCAACCGGACGGAAAACAAAAACCAGAGCCATGCGAGAATGATTTCCGCATGGCTCTGGTTTTATGCCGCCAATTACTATGCAGCTTTTGCGCGGTGAGGTCTGTGTTCATTGCCCTGAAAGGGCAGGGCAGGCGGCGCACGGACATTTTGAAACAAGTTGGTGCTTTTCAAAGAGACCGCATGGGGCTATACTCATTTCAGAAAACAAAGAACTGCCCTTCTTTTTGCCGGGCACATGCCGAGCATGGCAGAAATGACACACGGAGGAAACAGGCAATGACGAAGTGGATGGCAAAACTGCTGATCAACAGCAACCGACGCTCCCAGGCAAAAATAGAAAAGGAGCGCATGCAGAACGGGCGAGGGGAGCTTTTTGCCGAAGGGCTCTGTAGCCGGTATGACCTGCCCTACCGCAGCGACGGCAGACCCCAGCACACCCTGGATGTGATCTCGCCGGAAGGCGAGGGAAAGCTCCCG
>JAKSSN010000112.1 GCA_024403095.1 Oscillospiraceae bacterium | reverse complement strand
TGTTTATTCTTCCTGCTGCGGTGCCTCGGCGGCAGGAGCCTCGGGGGCTTCGGCGCTGTTACTGCGCAGGAATCTGCGTTCCTTCTTTGCTGCTTTGGGCTTTTTGCTGTGCCGGCGGATGCCGATGACCGCCTTAACAAGGCCAAACACGATCAGGCCAAGGATGATGAGGGTGGGCAGAGCTTCCAGCAGCCACAGCAGCAGATCGCTGAGCAGTTTCACCGCGCCGATCAGGCCGTCCTGAGCGCTCTTGAGCAGCTTTTCGCCAAAGGTGGGATCCTTGGTGGGAGTGTATTCCTTTACTTCAGAAACCGTGAGCATAATGGTGCTGAAGTTCACCTTGCGGTCCCAGTTGTTCAGGGTGGACTGCAGCGATTCGATGCAGTAGCGCACATCGGTGAGCTTATCCTCAATGGCAATGAGGTCGGCCACACTCTCGGCTTTTTCCATCATCTGCAGCAGGGTCTGTTCCTGGGTGCGGTAGGCGGTAAGGCGGGCCTGGGTATCGTAATACTGGCTGGTGATGTTCTGGGTGTAGGTGCTGCTGTAGGGCACGTTGCCAATGGTGGAAAAGCTGTTCATCACGGTGGAAAAGCTTTCGCTGGGGATGCGGATGGTGTAGCTTGCGCTGCGGGAACCGATGTTGCCGCGGGCGATGTTATAATAGGTGTTGCCGCTTACGCTGCTGGATTCCACAAAGCCGCCATACTGGCCGATGAGCTCGGTGAGCTGGGCAATGGCCTTGTCCAGGTCGCTGACTTCCAGCGTAACATCGGAGGAATAGATGATCTTATCCACACGAATGGTATCGGTCTCGGGCTTTTGGCTGGGGGCATCTACCTGGGCAGGCGCCGCGGCGGCAAAGCCTTCCTCGTCATAGGCCCAGTCTTCCTCCGCCATTTCATAGACATAGGCAGGGGCTTCTGCGGGAGCTGCCATTTCGCTGGTGCTGTAGGAATAATAGCCGGAGGCGGCGTTGGCACTCTTGGCCGCGGAACCGCAGGCACTCAGGCCAAACAGCATAAGGAGCGCAAGAGAAAGCGCGATCAGGCGATTTGTTTTCATGGTATTCTTCCTTTCATTTTCCGCGGGGTCTGCCGCTGCAGATTCCCTTTGTTTTGTTCTTACACCTATTCAGACGGCATTGGCCCGCCGGAGGTTGCGCGAAAAAACAGAAATAAAAATAAAAACTGTCCGCGGGAGCATTTTGCTCCCTGCGGACAGTTTGCTTTGCTGAATTACTTGCCTGCGTAGCGTGCGCCGCCGGTGATCACTGCATCATAGGCACCGAACAGCTCCTGAGACCAGGTGCTTACGACCTCGTTCACCAGGTCGCTGCGGGCGATCATGTTGCTGTAGAGCTCGCCTTCGCCAACAAAGTACACCAGGTGCCAGCCTTCGTAGTTGGAGGACTGACCGTATACGACGGATACATCACCGGGCTTGCGGCCATCTGCAAAGCAGAAGTTGTTGAACTCTTCCACCATCTGGTTCTTGTAGATGCCCTCGTACAGGCCGCCGTTGTTCACGCTGCCGCCATCGTCGCTGTAAGTGGCAGCCAGCTCGGCAAAGCGCTCTTCGGTCTGTTCGCCTGCCATCCAGTCTTCAAAGATCATGTCCATCTTCATCTTGGCTGCAGCCTTGGCGGAATCGGTGTATTCGCCGTTTTCGTCGGCTTCCACGCTCACCAGGATGTGGCGGGCAGAAACGGTGTTGTAGTGGTTATCGTCGCGGCCCAGGAACACGACCACAACATAGCCTGTGCCGGTTGCATTTTCGACTACGGCAGTATCGCCGGTCTTACGGGCGGAATCCATAAGGAACTCGGCAGGGTAGCCAAGGCTTGCGCCGGAAACGCCAGTGTTATGGGTGCAGGATTCTTCCACACCGGTGATCTGCAGGATGGCTGCATCCAGCTTTGCTTCATAGGCATCGTCAGCCAGCTCACGGTCGGAGCGGAAGGCCAGCTCGATATCCTTAGCAGCTGTTTTGGCGGCTTCTCTGGTCTCGTCGGTGGCTTCGGAGCTGGTGTTGCCGTCAGCGTCGGTGGTCTCGACCTTTTCAACGTTTACAGTATAGCTGAGGTACTCGAACACATCAGCAGCGCCTTCCAGGCTCTGGTAATGCTCTTCCAGTTCCTCATCGGTGTACTGAATGCTGTCCTGATAGGTCTGGGCTGCCTTGGCAGCCAGAGCAGTGCGCTGGTTAACGCTGCGCACGACCTTGGCGTTCACGCCGGCGCCGTAGTTGGCGGCAAAGAAGCTGTTGACATTCTTGTAGCCATAGGCCTCGGCAGCAGCTGCCATCTGGTCAATGCTCTCGTCCAGCTCAGCCAGTTCCTCGTCGGAAAGGGTGATGCCGTTCTGGGCAGCATAGCTGCACAGAGCAGTTACCTGCAGCAGCTGTTCCTTGGCTTCTTCCATAAAGTAGTCCTTCCAGGACTGACCTTCCTGGCCAATGCCGCATTCCTGGTTCTCCAGGTCGGCAAGGCCCTTGCTGGTATCAAGGCCAAAGATGGAGGCATAGGAGCCGTACTGATTCACGAAGCTCTGGTAGCGGCTTGCGTAGGAATAGCTGAGTTCAGCAGCGGTATACTTGGTATCGCCGACCTGAACGGCAGTGGTCTTGTACAGGACGCCGCTGTTCAGAATAAGGATGGCGGCAACCAGAACCACACAGATCACGGAGCCGATGGTCCAGTTGCGGCGGCTCTTTGCCTGCTTTTCAGCTTCCAGGCGGGCTGCTGCGCTCTTCTTATCTGTGCCGGCCTGAACGGCGGCACTGCGTTTTTTCTTTTCGGTTGATGCGCTCATGTTGTTTTTCTTCCTTTTATAAATAATATTGCTGTTTACCGGCCACCCGGCCGGGAAATTACGGAATTACCCGAGCAGGTTCAGCTATCGGCACGCATGGAGAGGAAGGCGTTGATAAAGCCGTCCAGGTCGCCGTTCATCACGTTGGCGATGTTGCCGTTTTCAAACTCGGTGCGGTGGTCTTTCACCAGCTGGTAAGGCATGAAGACGTAGCTGCGGATCTGGCTGCCCCATTCGATCTTCATCTGAACACCCTTGATGTCGCTGATCTTTTCCAGGTGCTCGCGTTCCTTGATCTCTGCCAGGCGTGCGCGCAGCATGTTGCGGCAGTTTTCAAGGTTTTGGAAGTGGCTTCGCTCCACCTGGCTGCTTACCACGATACCGGTGGGGATATGGGTAAGACGAACCGCGGAAGAGGTCTTGTTGACCTTCTGGCCGCCGGCACCGGAGGAACGGTACACATCCATTTTAATATCTTCGTCGCGCAGCTCGATCTCGCTGTCGTCGCTGATCTCGGGCATTACTTCCACAGCGGCAAAGCTGGTGTGTCTGCGGCCGGCTGCATCAAAGGGGGATACACGGACCAGACGGTGGATGCCGTGCTCGCTCTTCAGGAAGCCGTAGGCATTTTCGCCTTCGATCATGATGGTGGCGCTCTTCAGGCCGGCTTCGTCGCCGTCGAGATAATCCATCACCTTTACGTTGTAGCCATGGCGGTCGGCCCACATGTTATACATACGGTACAGCATCGAGGCCCAGTCCTGTGCCTCGGTTCCGCCGGCGCCGGCATGGAAGGTGAGAATGGCGTTGTTGGCATCGTACTCGCCGGTGAGCAGGGTGCTGAGACGGGTTGCCTCCGCATTCTGGGAGAAGGCCTCGAACTCGCTCTGCAGCTCGGGCAGCATGCTGTCGTCATTTTCTTCAATTGCCATTTCGCACATGGTGAACATATCGTCCCAGCTGGCGCAGAGACGCTCGTAATTTTCCACCTTGCTCTTGAGCTGCTTGAGGCGCTTCTGAACCTTTTTGGATTTTTCCACATCGTTCCAGAAGCCTTCGCGCTCGCTGGCGGCTTCCAGCTCTTCGATCTCCTTGCGGGCAGGCTCCAGCTTCAGTGCGCCGCCCAGTACTTCGAGCACGGGTTTTGCGTTGTTCAGCTTTACTTTATATTCTTCAAATTCAAGCATTCTTAATATCCTCGTCCTGTTAATAATCTCATAAGGGCATATTTGTAACCATAACATTATACCGAATCAAATGCCGCTTGTAAATCTATTTTTTCTGTTTTTCCGCACCATTGGCGCCATTTCCCCCGTGTTTTGCCCGGTTTTCCCCTTTCTTTTCCCCCTGGTTTATGTTAGGATGTTTCGGATGGCTGCTGCAGCTGCGCCGGGAATAAGAGCCTTTGCAGCGTGCCGCTGCCTGCACACAGCAATTATATAAAGGAAAGATCATTATGTTTTTTAAAAAGCCCTCCGGGGTCCAGTGGATCGTATGCTTTCTGGGCAACCCCGGCCTGAAATATGAAAATACCCGCCATAACGCCGGCTTTATGACAGCCGATGCCTTTGCCCGCAAGCACGGCCTGAGCATCACCCGCCTGCGTTTTCATGCCCTTACGGCCACCTGCTCGATCGGCGAGGAAAACGTGCTGCTGATGAAGCCCCAGACCTATATGAACCTGAGCGGCCAGGCCGTGAGCGAAGCGGCCCGGTTTTATAAAGTGCCTCCCGAAAAGGTGATCGTGATCAGCGACGAGATCAGCCTGCCCATCGGGCGCCTGCGCGTACGCAGCAAAGGCAGCGCCGGCGGCCACAACGGGCTGAAAAACATCATCCAGTGCCTGGGCAGCGACCAGTTTGCCCGCATTCGCCTGGGCGTTGGCGCTCCCCCCCACCCGGATTTTGACATGAAGGACTGGGTGCTTGCCGTGTTCCGCGACCAGGATGCCGTTGACATGGCCGCCGCCTGCGACCGTGCCGCCGATGCCATTGAATGCTACATCACGCAGGGGCCTGACCGCGCCATGAATCGCTATAATACAAAATAATATAGAATTTCATTCCAAACAGCTCTGCTCTAATTTCTGCAGAGCTGTTTTTCCATTTCCCCAGCTGATGCGATCCGATAAAGTCAAAAATGCCGCTAAAACATACCGTTTTCGTGCACATTGTACACATTAACACACCAAAACACGCCAATATAGACAATTTTTATCTTGCATATTCTTTCTCATTCATGTATTATAGAATTCCGTGATGCTATAGTTACCATACGTATATTATATGCATTTCATTCGCTGTACCCCGGGAATCTGCAGTGTCGCTGCAGTCTTCCCCTTACATAAAATAAGGAGAGTAAAAATTAATGGTCAATTCAATTACCCGCGACGAGCTCCGCAGCGCAATTGAAGATAAGCTCTGTGCACAGTTCAGTGTAACCTCTGCAACCGCAACCGACGATCAGATCTTTCAGGCAACTGCCATCGTGATCCGCGAGATCATGAGCCGCTTCCTTTCTGCTGAAAAGCCGATCCGTGCCGAAAAAGAAGTACATTACATGTCCATGGAATTCCTGATGGGCCGCAGCCTTGCAAAGAATGCCTTTAACCTTGGCATTTCCGAGGCTCTCTCCGGCGCACTGGAAGATATGGGCCGCAATGCAACCGATATTTTTGAAGAAGAGCCCGATGCAGGCCTTGGCAACGGCGGTCTTGGCCGTCTGGCTGCCTGCTACATGGACAGTATGGCAACTCTTGGCCTTGCAGCCACCGGTTACTCCATCTGCTATGAGCTGGGTATTTTCAAGCAGCAGTTCCGCAACGGCAAGCAGACCGAGACCGCTGATGACTGGCGTATCGCTGCCGACAGCTGGCTGATCCCCCGTTACGAAGATGCTGTTGAAGTTCGCTTCGGCGGTCACATCCCCCCCAA
>JAKSSN010000111.1 GCA_024403095.1 Oscillospiraceae bacterium | reverse complement strand
ATTATATTCAAATGCCAACCACGCTGCTCTCCTCGGTCGATTCCTCGGTCGGCGGCAAAACTGCCGTTGACCTGCCCGCAGGGAAAAACCTTTGCGGCGCATTCTGGCAGCCCTCCCTTGTGCTGTTCGACCCGGTTGTTCTGGATACTCTGC
Organism: Oscillospiraceae bacterium; assembly: GCA_024403095.1. Lineage (GTDB taxonomy): Bacteria > Bacillota > Clostridia > Oscillospirales > Oscillospiraceae > Limivicinus. The sequence goes on along the minus strand of JAKSSN010000111.1, from coordinate 5,647 downwards.
CGCAGCAGGCACTTTATGCCGGTTACGCAGAGATCATTAAAAATGGAATGATCCTGGATGAACCATTTTTCCACCGGTTGGAAGCCCTCTCCCCCATGGGCGAGATTGAATCCATTGTGGAGCATTGCGTTGAGATCAAGCGCGATGTGGTTGCCAAAGACGAATTTGATACCGGGCTGCGCGGCCTTCTGAATTTTGGTCACACCTTTGGCCACTCGGTTGAAAAACTAAGTAATTTTGCGCTTCCTCATGGGTTTGCGGTTGCCATTGGCATGGTGATCGTAACTCGGGCAGCGGTACGGAAGGGCCTGTGCGATGCCTCTGTGCTGGAAAAACTGCTTGCGCTCCTGAAGGTCTATCATCTGCCGGTAGAAACCGGTTTTTCTGCCGACGAGATCTATGAATCCGCCCTTTCCGATAAAAAGATCAGCAACGGAAGCTGCGATCTGATCGTTCCGCGCTGCATTGGCTGCTGCGAGATAAAAAAAGTTCCCTCTTCCGAGCTGAAAGAGTGGATCACCCTTGGACTGGAGGAATAAACCATGGTCTACACAGCCATTGCTGGCTCCCGCTCCGGAAAAGTACATATTCCTTCTTCCAAATCGCAGATGCATCGTCTTCTGATCTGCGCAGCGTTGGGCAGCAGCGAAACAGATATCTCGTTTAATGGCATGTCAAAAGATATTCGCGCAACGGCCGACTGCCTGAATGCTCTTGGTGCAGAGATACGCGAAGTATCCGAAGGCGTGCTGCATGTCCGGCCAATTACGAAAGTGCCGGAAGGGCTCTGTAAACTCCCCTGCGGGGAAAGCGGCAGCACACTCCGTTTTATGCTGCCGGTTGCCGGTGTGCTTGGCGCCCAGGCTGTGTTCCTTATGGAAGGCAGGCTTCCCCAGCGTCCCCTTGCTCCCTTTGATGCGCAGCTGACTGCTCATGGCATGCAGCTTTGCAAAGAAAACGATCTTCTGTATGTCAGCGGCAAGCTCAGCTCCGGCAGCTACACCCTGCCCGGCGATGTCAGCAGCCAGTATATTTCCGGCCTGCTGATGGCGCTTCCCCTTGCTGAGGGCAGCAGCACGCTTGAAATTACCGGGAAAACAGAATCTGCCGCATATATCGACATGACCTTGGATGTTCTGCGTGCGTCAGGTGTTTCCCCCGCTTATGAAAATAATCACTACCAGATTCCCGGCAGCAAAACCTATACGCTTCCCCCTTCCTGCAGCGCAGAGGGTGACTGGTCCAATGCGGCATTTTTCCTCAGCATTGGTGCACTTGGTTCCAGAGGAGTAACCGTTTCCGGTCTGCTCGAATCCTCTTCGCAGGGCGACAGCGGTGTGCTGGATATTCTGCGCCGCTTTGGTGCAGATGTGAAAACAGACGCCGGCAGCATTACCGTTACCGGCGGCAATCTGAAAGGCATTGTGATCGATGCTGCCCCGATCCCCGACCTGATTCCTGTGCTGAGTGTTGTTGCGGCTGCCGCTCAGGGTGATACTCATGTCATCAATGCGGCGCGGCTGCGTTTAAAAGAATCCGACCGTCTTGCCACCACTGCCGGCCTTCTTCGTGCCCTTGGCGGGTCTGTGGAAGAATTGGAAGAAGGACTTATCATTCACGGCGGCACACCTCTTTCCGGCGGCACCGCTGACAGCTGCAATGACCATCGCATTGCAATGTCTGCTGCGGTTGCTTCCTGTATCAGCACAAACCCGGTTGAGATTCAGGGAATCGAATGCACCGCAAAATCTTATCCCCGTTTCCGGGAAGATTTTGAAAAACTGATTCGCTTATAAAACAGATAACGAGTGAGGATTCTTTTATGAGCAGTTCTTATGGCAATAATATACGCCTGACAATTTTTGGTCAGTCCCACAGCGATGCCATTGGTGTTACCATGGAAGGCCTGCCTGCGGGGTCTGCAGTGGATCTGGAGGAGCTTCAGCGTTTTCTTTCTCGCCGTGCTCCTGGCCGCAATGCCTGGTCCACCCCCAGAAAAGAGGCCGACGCCCCGGAGATTCTGTGTGGGTTAAAAAACGGTGTTACCTGTGGAGCGCCTTTTACCGCCATCATCCGCAATACCAACACCCGCTCAGGCGACTATGCCCCCTTTGCCGACACGCCGCGCCCCGGCCATGCCGACTACACGGCTGCTGTAAAATATAACCAGGCAAATGATCCTTCCGGCGGCGGGCATTTTTCCGGCCGTCTGACGGCGCCGCTTTGCATTGCAGGCGGCATTTGCCTTCAGCTTCTTGCCCGCGAAGGAATCACCGTTCGTGCCCGCATCCGCTCGATTGGCAATGTGACCGATGACTCCCCGTTTATAAGCCCGGTGAGCGGGCTTGACTTCCCCGCCGTATCCCCGGAAGCTGCCAAAGCCATGCAGGAGCTGATTGAAGCCGCCCGCCAGGACCAGGACAGCGTAGGCGGTGTGGTGGAATGCATTGTAGAAGGTTGTCCTGTTGGGCTGGGCGATCCGATGTTTGATGGAATGGAAAACCGCATTGCCGCTATCGTCTTCGGTATTCCTGCCGTAAAGGGTTTGGAATTTGGAGCCGGTTTCCATGCCTCCTGCCTGCGGGGCAGCGAAAATAACGACCCGTTTATTATTGAAAACGGCCATGTTGCTGCAGCCAGCAACAATGCCGGCGGTATTCTTGGCGGCATCACCAACGGAATGCCGATCGTTTTCCGTGCCGCTTTCAAGCCAACTCCTTCCATTTCCAAACAGCAGCAGACCGTGAATCTGAAAACCGGTGAAAACGCAGTTCTTTCCATTACCGGCCGTCATGACCCCTGCATCGTGCCCCGTGCCGTGCCTGTTGTTGAGGCCGCCGCTGCAATTGCCGTGTATGATGCACTCTTAGACTATAAAAAATACAGGAGCTGAACCTATGGACCTGAAAGAATGCCGCGAACAGATCGATCGAATCGATACTGAGATCCTCCGCCTTTTTTCTGAGCGCATGGAGGTTACCAAAGACGTTGCTAAATATAAAATAGAAAACGGCATGCCCGTGCTGGACAGCAGTCGTGAGCGCCAGAAGCTGATCTCCGTTTCGGAAAAAGTTGCTCCTGAGCTCAGCAACTATGCGGTTTCTCTCTATTCACTTATGATGGAGCTGAGCCGCGCAAACCAGAATCGCATGATGCCCCACGACACTACCATTGCCGACACCATTGATAACGCCCTGCGTAATACACACCCCGTTTTCCCTGACCACGCGCTTGTTGCCTGCCAGGGAGTGGAGGGCGCTTATTCACAGATTGCCTGTGATAAACTTTTTGGTCTTGCCAATATCAGCTACTGCGCCACATTTGAAGATGTTTTCAATGCAATTGAAAACGGACTGTGCCAGTATGGTGTAATTCCTGTAGAAAACAGCACCGCTGGTTCGGTAAACCAGGTATATGACCTGATGATCAACCACCACTTTAACATTGTGCGCAGTGTGCGCATCAAAGTGGATCACAACCTGGTGGTAAATGAAGGCGCCCGTCTGGAAGATATTCGTGAGATCTATTCGCACCCCCAGGCAATCAGCCAGTGCAGCATGTTCCTCTCAAAGCTCAGCGGTGTTAAAGTGACTCCTGTCGCAAACACTGCAGTTGCTGCCAAAATGGTAGCAGACTCCGGCCGGAAAGATGTGGCTGCTCTCAGCAGCGAAGCATGTATTCGGCTGTATAATCTTCAGTGCCTCAAGCGCAGTGTGCAGGATATGGGCAACAATTTCACCCGCTTTATCTGCATCAGCAAAGACCTGGAGATCTACCCCGGTGCTGACCGCACCAGCCTTATGATCGTGCTTCCCCATCAGCAGGGCTCTCTTTACCGGATCATCAACCGCTTTAATGCCCTTGGCATTAACATGGTAAAGCTGGAATCCCGCCCCATGCCCGACCGTAACTTTGAATTTATGTTTTATTTTGATATTTCCGCTTCGGTTTATTCCGATTCGTTCCGCCAGCTGATGTGTGAGCTGAACGAACTGGCAGATGAGTTTGCCTATCTAGGCAGCTATTCGGAGGTAGTTTGATTATGAAATGCGGACTGATCGGTGAAAAACTTGGCCACAGCTATTCCCCTGCCATCCACGCCCTGCTGGATGATTACGAATACAAACTGTTTGAAAAGACCCCGGAAGAACTGCCGGATTTTCTGATCAATGGCGGTTTTGACGGCGCCAATGTTACAATTCCCTATAAAAAAACGGTTATGCCCTACTGCGCTGAAATTGCTCCCGCAGCAAAGGCAATTGGCAGCGTAAACACCCTGGTACGCCGTGCCGATGGAAGCCTCTATGGCGATAATACCGATGCTTTCGGTTTTGAGACCCTGGTTCGCAGCACCGGAATTGATGTTTCCGGGAAAAAAGCGCTGGTTTTCGGCAGCGGCGGAGCCAGTGTAACAGCTGTGGCTGTTCTTAAAATGCTTGGTGCCCGTGAGGTCATCACCATTTCCCGCAGCGGAGAAAACAATTATGATAACCTTCATCTCCACGCCGATGCAGAGATTATTGCCAACACCACTCCCGTGGGGATGTACCCTAAAAATGGTGCCCAGGCTGCAGATCTTCGCTGCTTTCCCAACTGCAAGGCAGTATTTGATGTGGTATATAACCCCCGCCGCACCGCTTTGCTGCTGCAGGCCGAAGAACTTGGCATTCCGAATGCCGGCGGTCTGAAGATGCTGGTGGCACAGGCAAAGCGCGCCTGCGAGCTGTTTACCGGCCGCACCATTCCCGATAGCGAGATCGACCGCATTGAGAAAATTCTCTCTTCCGATATGCAGAACCTGGTGATCATCGGCATGCCCGGCAGCGGCAAGACCCTGATCGCAGACCTGTTGGGTGAAAAGCTTGGCCGGCCTGTTGTTAGTTCCGACGACATGATCGTGGAACGTGCCGGCAAATCCATTCCCGAAATTTTTGCCCAGGAGGGCGAAGAAGCTTTCCGCGCCCTGGAGACCCAGGTACTCGCTGACTTAGGCAAGCAGAGCGGAACCATTATCAGCACCGGAGGCGGTGTTGTGACCCGTCCCGAAAATTATCCTCTTCTGCACCAGAACGGCATTATTATCCGCCTGGAGCGCAGCATTGACCTGCTGCCAACCGATGGCCGTCCCCTGAGCCAGGCAAACCGTTTGAGCGATATGCTCGCCATCCGCGACCCGATGTACCGCCGCTTTGCTGATATTACAGTAGATAATAATGGTTCGGCTGATGCCACGATTCAGATGATTTTGGAGGCAATAAAATGAAGATCCTTGTAATTAACGGGCCTAACATCAACCTGTTGGGGCTTAGAGAGCCTGCCATTTACGGCAGCCAGAACTTTGCTGCCCTGCAGCAGTTCATTCGCGATTCCGCTGCAGAAATCGGTGTTGAGGTTGAACTTTTTCAGTCCAATCACGAGGGCTGCATTGTGGATGAGATTCAGAATGCCTATGGCGTGTTTGATGGCATTGTCATTAATCCTGCTGCCTACACCCACACCAGTGTAGCAATTCTTGATGCGCTGAAAAGCGTTGCTCTGCCCGCTGTAGAGGTACACATCTCCGATGTGAGCAAGCGGGAACCCTTCCGCCAGATCTCCTACGCCGGCATGGCTTGCATCAAGACATACATGGGGCTTGGATTTGAAG